>JANLTS010000154.1:0-10408 GCA_031363045.1 Hyphomicrobiales bacterium | reverse complement strand
ATTGAGCTTGTGCCAGATTTCCTGCAGCACACGGTTGATAACTGTGGTGTTCTGGCGAATATCGAGGCTCATCGAGCGGAAGCCGAAGGTCTCGACTTCCCAGCGCAGCGGCCTGACAAGTGTGGAGGCGAGTGAAACCGACTGCATCTGCGCCAGTGCCTGCTCTGCCGCCAGCAACTGCTCGATCAGTTCGGAGGTGTCGCGAAAGCCGGTTGCTCCGCCGCGTGCCTCAAATGTCGCTGCCAGGCGCTTGCGAAGTGCGGTGAAAAACTGCCGGAAGGGCTCATGGTCGTTGCGGCCGCGGACCGATTCCGCGTCATCGCCGGTCAGTATCACCTGTTGGGCAACGCGCTCTACAAATGACTCCGGAATGGCAATTTCCTGCGAACTAACCGACACCAACTGGGCCAATTCGACTAATCGTTGATCGAGCCTGGCGACGACGGCCTCGCGGTTCTCTCGCAGAGCATAGCGTGTGACATCGACGGTGACGAAGGGGTTGCCATCACGGTCACCACCGATCCAGGAAGAGTATTTCAGCGGTGGCCGGATGCGCAGCGGGGTCTCGGGATAGTGCCGCTGCAAGGCAGCCTCAAGTAGATCGCAAATGCTGCCGGTGCGGTCGAACAGTGTCTCGCGGAAGAAGTGCAGACCCCAATGGATCTCCTGTTGCACTGTCGGCTTCTCGATGCGGATTTCGCCTGTGAGCCACAGCAAGTCGATTTCGTTGCGGAGCGCCTTCAGCAATGCCGCACGCTCGCGGGGAGTCCACCGCGGACTTTCGAGTTCATAGAGCTTCAGATAGATGCGCCGGTGAATTTCCAGAACCGAGACGCGTTTGGCTTCCGTCGGGTGGGCCGTGATGGTCGGTTGTACATCAACCGTATCAAGCGCTCTTTGTACCGCCTCGGGGCCGACATTGGCTGCGGCCACGACCGAAAACGCGTGCGAAAATGAACCCGGAACCTGGTCTGGCCCACTGCGGTTCTCCATCTGGCGGCGGTTTCGCATCGCAGCATTTTCTTCGGCGATGTTCAGAAGTTGCAGCCAGATGCCGATAACCTGCAGGGCGTGCTCCATCAACTCTGTTGGAATCTCGACGGCATCAGCTGGCTCGTCAATAATGGCGAGAACCTTGGGTTCACGCACTTTTATCACCTGCCGCAGCTGATCGCGCAGCATCATGGTGATCTCGTCCAGATAGGCCGTATCCGATGGCCCGGTGCTTGCCGTCCTCACCCTTTTCCCGCCGTTCACCTTGATGTGCGCTCCTCAATTCACCTCATTTTGTGCAGTGCAACAAGGACTTTGTCAAGTGATCTAGCCAAAGGGTGACATCACCGGCGATGGCCGCTAGAACGCGCGGCATGTTGCACATTAATGGACTGACATATCGGATCGGCGGACGGCTGTTGCTGGATGATGCCAGCGTTGCCATCCCGGAGGGCCACAAGATCGGCATCGTCGGCCGCAATGGCGTCGGCAAATCGACGCTTTTCCGGTTGATTCTCGGTGAGACGCCTTCTGAATCAGGCACTGTCACCCTGCCCCGCAATGCCAAGATCGGCACCGTCGCCCAGGAAGCACCGGGCGGCTCCGAAAGCCTGCTCGATACGGTGCTGGCTGGAGACCACGAACTCTCGGCGCTGAATGCCGAGGCGCTGACCGCCACCGATCCGCATCGCATCGCCGAAATCCAGATTCGCCTCGCCGATATCGAAGCGCACGCCGCTTTGTCGCGGGCCGCGACCATTCTCAGCGGCCTCGGATTTTCGGAAGAGACGCAGGCTGGGCCCTGCTCGGCGCTGTCAGGCGGCTGGCGCATGCGCGTGGCGCTGGCGGCGGCGCTCTTTGCGAGGCCAGACGTTCTGCTGCTTGACGAGCCCACCAACTATCTCGATCTTGAGGGCACCATCTGGCTGCACAGTTTCATCCGTGACTATCCGCATACGATCGTGTTGATCAGCCATGACCGCGACTTGCTGAATCAAGCGGTGAGTTTCATCCTGCATCTCGATCAAGGTAAGTTGACGCTGTACCAGGGAAACTACGACAGTTTCGAGCGCCAGCGCCGCGAAAAGCAGGCCCTGACGGTCAAGCTGAAGAAGAAGCAGGAAGACCAGCGCAAGCACATGCAGGCCTTCGTCGATCGCTTCCGCTACAAGGCCTCGAAGGCCAGGCAAGCCCAGAGCCGCCTCAAGGCGTTGTCGAAACTTGAGCCAATTGCCGAACTGGTGGAAAACCGCGTCGCTCCTTTCCTCTTTCCCAACCCCGAGAAGGCCATCGCGCCGCCACTGGTGAAGTGGGACAAGGTGAGCGTCGGCTATCAAGCCGACAAAGCAATCCTGCGCAACATCACCTTGCGGCTCGATCCCGATGACCGAATTGCTCTTCTTGGCTCAAACGGCAACGGCAAGTCGACGTTTGCAAAGCTGCTGTGCGGCAAACTCCAAACCCAGTCCGGTGAAATGAAAGTGCCGGCGCGGCTGACGGTTGGTTATTTTGCCCAGCACCAACTTGACGAGGTCTCCGCTGATCGCACACCCTATGATTATTTTCGCGAACTGCTTCCGGATGCGCCGGAGTCCAAACGCCGGGCCAGGCTTGGCGCTTATGGTTTTGGCGCGCAGTTGGCGGATTCACGCTGCGATACGCTGTCAGGTGGCGAGAAGGCGCGATTGCTGTTCGCCCTTGCCTCGTTTCATGCGCCGCACATCCTGGTGCTGGACGAACCGACAAACCATCTTGACGTCGACAGCCGCGAGGCATTGATCATGGCGATCAATGATTATGAAGGTGCCGTCATCCTCATCAGCCATGACCGCCACATCATCGAGACCTGCGTCGATCAGCTCTGGCTGGTGAACGATGGTACCGTCAAACCATATGACGGTGACATGGATGACTATACGCGCCTGGTGCTCGACAAGTCGCGCGAGGGCCGCCGCAGTGAGCGGATGGCGGCAATCAAGGCCGCTCCGCCACCGCCACCACCCAAGCCAACCGCCGCCGCAGCCCAGAAGATTATCCAGAAAATCGATCTCAAGATGCTTGGCCTCAAGGACAAGATCGATATTCTCGACCGGGCGCTGAGCGACGGCAGCCTGTACCGCGAGGAGCCAAAAAAGGCCGCCGATTTCACCAAGTTGCGGGCCAAGCTCGCGAGCGAACTCGAAAGTCTCGAAATCCAATGGCTGGAAGCCCATGACGCCTGACAACGCGTCGAGTCCGCAAAGCCGCCTGCAGGCTTTCATTCATCACGAGACGACAGCCGGACTCATTCTGGTGGTTGCGGCAATTGCCGCAATCATCGCCTTCAACATCGAAGCACTCCGCCCACTCTACCAAGGACTTCTTGAGGCTCAGACTACATTTGCCATTGGCAGCTTCGGACTGTCGAAGCCGCTGTTGCTGTGGATCAATGATGGTCTCATGGCTGTATTCTTCTTTCTCGTCGGGCTTGAGATCAAGCGCGAGGTGATCGAGGGCAACCTGTCGTCGCGCGATCAGATCGTGCTTCCGGCGCTCGCCGCAGTTGGCGGAATGGCTGTACCGGCGCTGATCTACTGCTTGTTCAACTGGGGCGACGCGACACTGCTGCGCGGCTGGGCCATTCCGGCGGCCACCGATATTGCCTTTGCACTTGGTGCGCTCTCGCTGGTCGGTACGCGCTCACCTATAACACTCAAGGTCTTTCTGCTGACGCTGGCGACGCTCGATGATCTTGGTGCAATTATCATCATTGCCTTGTTCTACACCTCGCAACTTTCTGTGCTGTCGCTGACGCTCGCCGCCGCGGCACTGATCCTGCTGTTTGTGCTCAACCGCTTCAAGATCGATCGCCTCGGGCTCTATCTTTGCCTGGGGCTTGCGATGTGGGTTTTTGTGTTGAAATCGGGTGTGCATGCAACGCTGGCCGGTGTGGCGCTGGCTTTCATGATTCCGATGTCGCGGCAGGATGGCACGCCGATGCTGCATGCCATTGAGGAAGCACTCCACCCTTATGTGAAATTCCTCATCCTGCCGTTGTTTGCGTTTGCCAATGCCGGCATTCCGCTCGATGGCTTTGGTTTGAACAAGTTGCTGGAACCGTTGCCGCTTGGCATCGCGGCTGGTCTTGTGGTGGGCAAGCCCGTGGGCATCCTTGCCGCTACCGGCCTTGCGATCAAAACTGGCGTCGCCAAACTGCCGGAGGGTTGCGGTTGGGTTCACATGGCCGGTGTCGGCTGCCTTGCGGGCATTGGCTTCACCATGAGTCTGTTCATTGGCGGACTGGCCTTTGAATCGCCTGAGCTTCAAACTGCGGTGCGGGTCGGCGTCGTCGCCGGTTCGGTGGTGGCGACTGTGCTCGGCGTGGCAATCCTATTTGCGGCGCGAAAGCGCGAAGTTTAAGCGGCGCGGTTTTGCCAGCGCCCGTTTTCATCCTGCTGCCAATAGGTAATGACGCGGCCCTCGGCCTTGAAGCGCTTCCAGCCATCCCGGGCGCGCTCCAGTGCTTCCGCGTCATTGCCGTCAAACAGGATGACAGCCCGGATCATTCCATCGAACTCGCCGACCGGAGCGCCGTCGACATAAAAGCGCACATTCGCGCCGTTGGGATTTTCGTCCACGGCGGTGAGCCACACCGGTTGCAGGTGGGGTGAACCGTCAGCCTTGGTGCCATGCGGCAGGAAGCTGTCCTCGTCGAAACTCCACAACAGTGATGCCAGCGCTTCCACCCGCTCGTCGGAACCGGCCTGCACAGCCACCCGCCAGCCGCGCTCAAGGCTGGCTGCCAAGAGTTTAGGGAGAACGCTTTCCAGCGGCTGCCGTTCGAGATGGTAAAAGAACACCGGCGTCATGGCCCCATTCAGCAAGCCTGAATGTGCTGGTCAAGCGCCTTGCCGATCAGGAACTTGCACTCCCGCCTGTTCCCGGTAGAGTCCGGATCAATGACGGAGAAAATTGATGTCGAAGCATGTATTGGCAGCTTTCAGCCTGATGTTGCTCAGCAACGCGCCAGCGTTGGCGGCGGATCTTTGCAATTGCTGCGGAGAGGCGACGGCCCAATCCTGCGCTTCGGCCTGTGAATCTATCAAACCGGCGACTGGACAATGCATCCCCACCATCGATTTCCTGGGAAAAGCCGAGATCGGTCCAGGCAAGAACGCGCTCTATGATTTTTCGTTGCGCAATCTTCAAGTGAGTCAAGGGGATGACAGCAGCTTGGAATTGTTCCGGCGACTGCTTGAGAAACTCCGGCGTGGTGCGGAGTCGGATCGCAAACTGGCATTGCGGGAACGCCGCATCGGCAAGATCGACGTGGCAACCGCCCTGACATTTGTCAAACGTTACGATGACGCAATTGTTAACTATTATCTGGGCGCACAAGCTTATCAACTTGCAAAAGCCCGGTAACAGTAAGCAAAGCCACCTTCACGTTAAGTCAACCGATATGGCAATTCTCCCATATTGCGGAAATCATCGTGCCTGGGTCAGACTGTACCCTTAGATGTGATCTGGACCAAGGATACAGCCTTAGGTCTGCCGGTCGCATCAGGATGGGAGGGCGCGACGTGAGCATCTTGGAGTTCGACACCCGGTCCTCGCCGGACATGTCCAGTGCCGTCAACATTTACTGCATGACGACACTGGTGGCCGATGAGGCCTCGCGCGGTGGTTACAAAGAATTGGCGAAGTCACTGGAAACCGTTTTGTATGGGTTCCTGACCGGCCTGACCCATGATGAACAGCGCCAGGCCCTCAGGATGTCCTATGAATTGGCACTTCACGGCGATGAGCCGGCGCCACCCCGTCTTCGGCTCGCTTATTCGCGCGACTGACCCAGACTAGAAATCGGTCTTCTCGCCGCCTTCCGCAACACGGCGTTTGACGAAGGCGTCGATCTCCTCGGCAATTGCTTGGTCCATGTAAGGTTCGGTGTATTCCGCCAGCGCCTGTTTCCACACGGCGTTGGCTTTCTTCTCAGCGGTCGGAGAGCCCGAAGCCTCCCAATTCGGGAAGTTGCGCCAATCAGAAATCAACGGCTGGTAGAAGGCGGTTGAGTAGCGTTCAAGCGTATGCTGCGCGCCGAAGAAGTGACCACCAGGACCAACCTCCTGCATGGCTGAGAAGGCCATCGCGTCGTCGTCAACAACGAGAGGCTTCAGATATTCTTGCACCATCTGCAACAGATCGACATCGAGCGCGAATTTTTCGTAGGACGCCACGAGGCCACCTTCCATCCATCCGGCCGCATGCTGGATGACATTGCCGCCACCCATAATGGCGCCCCACAGCGAGAACACCGTTTCATAGGCCGCTTGGGCATCAACACTGTTGGCGGCATTGGTGCTCGATGTGCGGTAGGGCAGCTTGTAGCGTCTGGCCAATTGGCCACCGATAATGCAGCCCTTCATATATTCCGGCGTACCGAAGGCGGGAGCACCCGATTTCATGTCGACGTTGGACGTGAACCCGCCGTAGACGAATGGCGCACCCGGATTGGCGAGCTGCGACAGCGCCAGTCCAGCAAGTGCTTCGGCATTCTGTTCGACCAATGCACCTATGATGGTGATCGGCGCCATGGCACCGGCCAGCGTGAAGGGAGTGACCACGCAAATCTGGTTGAGACGCGCCATCTCGATGATGCCCATCGCCATGGGCGTATCAAGCTTCAGAGGCGAATTGGTGTTGATGACGGTATAGGCTGAGGGCTCTTTCAGCAATTGTTCGTGGCTGATGCCGCGGGCGATGCGGATGATTTCGAGGCCGTCGAACAACCTCGCCCTTCCGGTCGAGTAAATGAATGGCACCTTGTCAGAATAGCGCATCTTGTTGGCAGTGATATAGAGATGGCGCACCGAGGCGTGAACATCGAGGGCGTCGACGGAAGCGCCACCCGCCGTGTGCACGGTGTTGAAGAACTGCGACATCTTGACGAAATTGCTGGCGTCTTCGAGCGTACCGGGGCGCCTGCCCTTGTCGAGATCGGAACAGTTGGGCGGGCCGCCGACCGGTGCAAAGGTGATCCACTTGCCGCCGATCCGCAGATTATGCGCCGGGTTGCGGGCATGGAAGGTGAACTCGGAAGGCGGCGTTTTCAACGCCTCCTCGATGATCTCGCGGCCAATGCGAACACGTTCTCCCGAAACCCGCGCGCCAGCTTTCTGCAGAATGTCACGGGCCTCGGGCAGCAGCACATCCATGCCGATGTCTTCCAGCACTTTGAGAGACTGACGATGGATGGTTTCGATCTGATCGTCGGAGAGAATGCGCGATGGTTCAAGCGTCAGTTGCGGTTGCTGCCAGGGAAGTTGTTGAATGGCCGTATGAGCGGCATCGGCGCGGCGGCCACGGCGTTGAACACTCATCGCGCTGTCTCCTGGAAGGCCATGGCAATCGCCGCGCCGACCTTGGCATTGTGCTTGGCCAGCGCGATGTTGGCGGCAAGCGAACGGCCTTGCGTGACGGCGGCGATCTCCGCAAGCAGAAACGGTGTGAGGTCCTTGCCGATGATGCCCTTTTCCTCGGCGGCCCTCACCGCCGCGGCGATAATCGGGGCAATCTCCTCAGTGGCGATTTCTGCCGCATGAGGAATGGGGTTGGCGATCACGATGCCGCCCTTCAAGCCCATCTGCCACTTGGCGCGCATCAGATTGGCAACCTCACCCGCCGTATCGCAACGCATCGGTACGGCATGACCGCTGCCACGCGAATAGAAGGCGGGGAAATCGCCGGTGCCAAAACCCACCACCGGCACGCCCAGCGTTTCGAGCGTTTCGAGCGTCAGCGCTAGATCGAGAATGGCTTTGGCGCCCGCCGTCACCACCGCGACATTGCTTTCAGCGAACTCCGTCATGTCGGCGGAAATATCGAAGGTCTGCTCGGCACCGCGATGCACGCCGCCAATGCCACCGGTCGCAAACACATGTATGCCGGCCATGGCGGCCAATCGCATGGTGGAGGCAACCGTCGTGGCACCATCGAGCTTTCTGGCCACCACATAAGGCAGGTCGCGCACCGAGACCTTGGCGATGCCGCGGCCTTCGCGGCCCAAGTATTCGAGATCGTCCGGCGGCAAGCCGATTTTCACGACGCCTTTCAGGATGGCGATGGTGGCGGGAACTGCTCCGCCATCGCGCACGATCTGCTCGACTTCGCGAGCCGTCCGCACGTTGTCGGGATAGGGCATGCCATGGGCGATGATGGTCGATTCGAGAGCGACGACGGCAGCGCCATGATCGAGAGCGCGACGAACTTCATCGGTGAAAGACAGTTCAAAAGCCAATTGCCATTCCCATCAAAATCCAGCGATACCTTTGAGCCTATCACGACTAAGCTGTGCTGACACCGAGTCGCGGCAAGATAGCTTGAGTGATGCCGCAGCCTGTCCGAGCGCCGCTGCCTTGTCCAAGGGCAGCCCTTCGAGCAGCCCCGCAATCAGCCCTGCGACCGCCGCGTCGCCCGCCCCCGTCACGTCTGCAACGACATTCGTTGCAATGGCTTCGATAGACGACCTCTCTTTGGAAGACGACGCCACGGCACCGTGTGCGCCACGATGCACGATGACATTTTCAAAGCCGAGGCCATGCAGTTTGACAATCGCGGCATCAAGACTGGGCTCGTGTGTCAGGGCCTCCAACTGTTGCTGGTTAGGTGTGATGGCGAACACCGGCTTGGAACGCGCGAATTTCAAGAGCTTCTTCGCTTTGGGCACCGATACCGGTTCGATCAGCAGCCGTACGCCGGTCCTGGCTGAAAACGCACAGAGCCATTCGAGGCATGACACGTCGATATTGCAATCCGCCACCAGCATGTCGGCCTTGGCAAGATGTGCCGCCACAGCATCGAGATGCTCCGGCTTCAGCCATTCGATTGATTGCATGGCGTTCACCGCACTTTGCAATTCGCCCTTTCGGTCGAGAATGACGAGGTAAGTGCCGGTCGCTCCCGGGCCAGTCAGCGTCAGCGAAAGATCAACACCCGCCGCAGTGGTTGTCTCGCGCACCAGCTTGCCATTGGCATCATCGCCCAGCACCGTCAAAAGCGAAACATCGAGTCCGAGTCGCGCCAGGTTCTCGGCAATGTTGCGGGCAACACCACCAACTGACACCGTCACCTCGCCGGGGTTCGAGGTTGCTCCCACGAAACTGCCACTGGCCCGGCCCTTGATGTCAACGTTCGCACCGCCGATGACAATGACGCGCGGCATGGCGTTCAGAAATCCGTCGGCGCGCCGCCTTCGGCTTTGCGGCGGTCGACAAAGGCGTTGAGTTCATCTTTCACCGCCGGATCGATTGCGGGTTCCTGATAATCGGCCACCGCCTGTTTCCACACGCTGTTGGCGCGCTGCCAGGCTTCAGGCTTTCCAGCTGCCAGCCATTGCTGGTTGTTGCGCCAGTCGGAAATGATCGGCGCATAGAACGCATTCGAGTAACGCGCCAGCGTGTGCTGGGCACCAAAGAAATGTCCGCCGGGTCCAACTTCACGGATGGCCTCCACACCCAGCGCATCGTCATTGGTTTCAAGCGGTTGCATGAACTCCATCACCATCTGGATGAGGTCGCAGTCGAGTACGAATTTCTCGAAGCTTGCCACCAGGCCCCCTTCCAGCCAACCGGCACCATGCATGATGAGATTGCCACCGCCCATGGTCAGGCCCCAAAGCGAGAACACGCTTTCATAAGCGGCTTGTGCATCGACGGTGTTGGCCGCACAGGTGTTGGAGGTGCGGTAGGGCACGTTGTAGCGCCTCGCCAGCTGCCCGCCGACAACGCAGGCCTTCATATACTCGGGCGTACCGAAGGCTGGGGCCCCGGATTTCATATCGACGTTCGAGGTGAAGCCGCCATAGATCACTGGCGCACCTTTCCGCACCAGTTGGGTGAATGCCATGCCGGCCAAGGCTTCGGCATTCTGTTCTACCAAGGCACCAGCCACCGTCACCGGCGCCATGGCACCTGCCAGTGTGAAGGGCGTAATGCAGACGATCTGGTTTCGCGATGACATTTCCAGAATGCCGCGCAGCATCGGCGTGTCGAGCTTCAAGGGCGAGTTGGTGTTGACGATAGTGAACAGTGAAGGTTCGCGTTCCAATTGTTCATGTTTGATGCCACGGCCAATGCGGGCAATCTCGATACCATCAAGAATGCGTTCCGAGCCCAGCGAGTAGGCATGGAAGGGCTTGTCGGTCATCAGCACCATGTCGCGCAGCGCCTCGAGATGGCGCACCGAGGCATGAATGTCGATCGGCTCCACTGGATAGCCCGAGAGGAATCCGATGCAGTTGAAATATTGCGCCAGTTTCAGAAAATTGCGGTAGTCGGCGTGGTTGCCGGTGCGGCGGCCGCCATCCATGTCGGAACTGTTGGGCGGGCTGGCGACGGTGCCGAACACCATGTTGTTGCCGCCGATGCGCTGGCTGTTC
>JANLTS010000046.1:0-25164 GCA_031363045.1 Hyphomicrobiales bacterium | reverse complement strand
CAATTGCGCTATGCAGTCACTGGTTCCGATACGTTTATCGAAGGCGATTACACAGGCGACGGCACTGCCGATTTCCGCATACAGCTGTCGGATTTCACTGGCGCCCTTGCAGCTTCCGATTTCATCCTCTGAGTGTCGCCGAAATCCGTTGAGATTCGATGGTTCAGCGGCTAAAGCGCTGGCCACAATGACCCAGCGGCCAGAACCTCAGATCACCCCCGAGCTCGTCAAATCCCACGGCCTCAAGCCGGATGAATACGAGCGTTTCGTCAAGCTCTTGGGCCGCACCCCCAGCTTCACCGAACTCGGCATCTGCTCGGCCATGTGGAACGAGCATTGCTCCTACAAGTCCTCGAAGAAATGGCTGAAGACCATGCCCACCAGTGGGCCAAAGGTTATTCAGGGTCCCGGCGAAAATGCCGGCGTCATCGACATTGGTGACGGCGATGCCATCGTCTTCAAGATGGAAAGCCACAACCACCCCTCCTTCATCGAGCCCTACCAGGGGGCGGCCACCGGCGTCGGCGGCATCCTGCGCGATGTCTTCACCATGGGGGCACGGCCCATTGCCGCGATGAATGCGCTGCGCTTTGGTGAGCCGGCGCACCCCAAGACACGGCATCTGGTGTCAGGCGTCGTCCACGGTGTCGGTGGCTATGGCAATTCCTTTGGCGTCCCGACCATCGGCGGCGAGGTGAATTTCCACGCCCGCTACAATGGCAACATCCTCGTCAACGCCATGGCGGTGGGCCTCGCCCGCGCCGATTCGATTTTCTATTCCAAGGCCAAGGGCGTCGGCCTCCCCGTCGTCTATCTCGGCGCCAAGACCGGCCGTGACGGCATCCACGGCGCCACCATGGCCTCAGCCGAATTTGCCGATGACGCCGACGAAAAGCGACCGACCGTGCAGGTCGGCGATCCTTTCACCGAGAAGTGCCTGCTGGAAGCCTGCCTTGAGTTGATGGCATCTGGCGCCGTCATCGCCATTCAGGACATGGGGGCGGCCGGCCTCACATCGTCCGCCGTCGAAATGGGCGCCAAGGGCGATCTGGGGATTGAACTCGATCTCGACAAAGTGCCGTGCCGCGAGGCGGGCATGACGGCTTACGAGATGATGCTGTCGGAAAGCCAGGAGCGCATGCTCGTGGTCCTGCGCCCCGAACAGGAACAAGAGGCGGAAGCCATCTTCCACAAATGGGGGCTGGATTTCGCCATCGTCGGGAAAACCACGGATACGCTTCGCTTCGTCATCAAGCACGAGGGCGAGGTGAAAGCCGACCTGCCGATCAAGCAGATGGGCGACGAGGCGCCTGAGTATGACCGGCCGTGGGTCGAACCGAAGAAACTGCCGATACTGAAGAACGTCCCTGCCCCGACCGATCTGACGGCGGCGATCCGGAAAATTGTCGGCTCGCCCGACATGTGTTCCAGGCGCTGGGTGTGGGAGCAGTACGACAGCCTGATCCAGTCCAACACCGCACAAATCCCCGGTGGTGACGCCGGTGTGGTACGGATACGGGACACGAAGGCCATTGCCGTCTCAACCGACGTGACGCCGCGCTATGTCGAGGCCGATCCCTTTGAAGGCGCGAAGCAGGCCGTGGCCGAATGCTGGCGCAACCTGACAGCGGTGGGGGCCGAACCCATCGCCATCACCGACAACCTGAATTTCGGCAACCCCGAGCGGCCAGAGATCATGGGGCAGTTCGTCTTCGCTATCAAAGGCATCTCGGAAGCCTGCGTCGCACTGGAGTTCCCAGTCGTCTCGGGCAACGTCTCGCTCTACAACGAGACCAATGGCCAGGGCATCCTGCCGACGCCTGCCATCGGCGGTATCGGCGTGCTGAGCGATGTCACAAAAATGGCGACGCTGGCCTTCAAGGCGGATGGCGATGTCATCCTGCTGGTCGGCGGCCATGGTGGGCATCTCGGTCAATCAATCTACCTGCGCGAGATCCTGGGCCGCGAGGAAGGTGCGCCACCGCCAGTTGATCTTGCCAGGGAAAAGCGCCACGGCGACTTCGTACGAAACCTCATCAATCAATCCCAAGTCACTGCCGTACATGACATTTCTGACGGCGGACTTGGCTTGGCAGTGATCGAGATGGCACTAGCCGGAAACCTCGGCGCCAACCTGTCACCCCTTGATCACGAGCAACTCTTCGGTGAGGACCAGGCGCGCTATGTAGTCACCGCCAAGGCCTCGGACGCCATTCGGATATTGACCCTGGCTACGGCTTCCGGAGTTGAGATGACCAAGGTGGGATTGGTGACGTCAGCGCGCACATTGAACATTGCGGGCGGCCCGTCCATACCCGTGGAGAAATTGCGGAGCGCCCATGAAAGCTGGTTCCCGGCCTATATGGCGGACGAAATCTGAAATGAGATTGCCAATCCTCTTGTAAATGACGTAAATCGATGTTATGTTTTCGTCAATTACCGGGAGACGAGCCATGACACACGGCGGATTTGCGGAACAGCGCCAGGAACTGCCATCTGAACGCTATATGATCGAAGTTGGCGATGCCGCAACGCGCGACATGCTGCGCAAGCTTGTCGATCTCATGTCCAGCCGCCAGCAGGATGAACGCGCCCGCCTGAGCGAGCAGAATATCGAGGCCCTGCTCGGCATCTTACTGCCACAGGACCCCACGCCAGCGGCACGCCGCGACATGGAACTGGCCAATGCCGGGATGCGGGCCGAATTCCTCAAGACTGTCGCCTGCCTAACGGCATCCGATTTGAGCGACATGGCGGGCCACGAGGCGAGAAACCGCAGCGTCACCGCATCGCGCTGGAAGGCGCAAGGGAAAATCTTCTCGGTGCCGTTCCAGCGCGCTGAACTCTATCCGGCGTTCCAGTTTGCCGATGGTGAGCCGAGGCCAGCCATGGCGCGGGTTCTGGCGGCACTTCCCGCCACGATGAGCAACTGGCAACGGGCTTTCTGGTTCACCTCGCCCAATGGCTGGCTGGGTGGCGATCAGCCGTCAGCGCGGCTTGCCGAAGTTGAAGCCGTGATCGAAGCGGCGGCCCGCGAAGGCCAAACAATCGGTTGAGCATGGCCATTCTGCCGCCCGCTGTTTTGCCGCGTGGCACGTTGCAACGGCTGGCGGCAGGTACGCCGCTGCATCGGCTGCATGATCGCGCCTATGCGGCGACCGGCTTCAATCCAGGAACCGGTCCATCCCGCAGCCGTTTCGCACCCATCAGGAGCGCGACGGGCACGCCAATCCCAACGCTCTATGCCGCCCAGACTTTCGAATGCGCGACCCACGAGACGGTCTTCCACGACATCGTCCACGACCAACCGCTGAAATCCGTGCCGCTGTCCCGCCTCGAACCTGTCATTCATTCGATCATCGAAACGCAGCGCGATCTTGCCATGGTTCTGCTGTTCGAACCCGATCTCAACGCCTGGGGCCTGACGAGACGCGATCTCATCGACACCCTGCCAATCCACTACACCACCACTGCCCGCTGGGCCGAAGCCATCCATGCCGCCCACCCCGATGCCGATGGCATGGTCTGGACATCGCGCCGCTGCGACCCCGGAACCGCCTATCTGCTGTTTGGCGACCGTCTGGCCTTTGGCAGCATCAAACCGATGAGCTCCAGCGCACTGACTGGCACTGATGCTGAACTGCTCGCGGTCATTGGCTTCGGCAGGCGGGCGGGCATCGGCATCACGTTGTGAGGTGGGGGACTTGATTGCGAAGCCTTTAGCTTTTACATGACAGGTTTCGTAGAGAGGGTTACGGCTATGGCCATGAGTGCATCCGATATCGAAAGCTTCATCAAGGCGGCATTGCCCGATGCGGTGATCGAAATCCGCGATCTGGCAGGCGACGGCGATCACTATGCGGCGAACGTCACCTCCTCCGCCTTCAAAGGCAAATCCCGCGTCCAGCAGCACCAGATGGTCTATGCGGCACTCAAGGGCCGCATGGGCGGCGAGTTGCATGCGCTGGCATTACAGACAAGCACCCCGGAGAATTGAGAAAATGACCGACATCACCACCTGGATCGACAACGAAGTGAAGACCAACGACGTCGTGCTCTTCATGAAGGGTACGCCTGAGAGCCCGATGTGCGGGTTTTCCGGCCGCGCCACGCAGATTCTCAATCAGTTGAGCGTACCGTTCAAAGGCATCGACGTGTTGTCGTCCAATGATATTCGTCAGGGTATAAAGGACTATACGAATTGGCCGACAGTGCCGCAGCTCTACGTCAAGGGCGAATTCGTCGGCGGCTCCGACATCATGATGGAAATGTTCCAGTCGGGCGAGTTGAAGACGCTGATGGCCGACAAGGGCGTGGCCGGATAACTCACGGCAGCTTCTTCAGCATCTCGTCAAGCTTCATGGCCGTTGCCTCATCCGCGACGGCCTTGGCATTGATAAGATCGGATTTGGCGCCGGGAATGTTGCCGATCTTCAGGCGGAAGGCGGCGCGGCCGACATGCACCTCGAAGTCCTTCGGCGCCACGGCGATGGCCTGATCGAAATCGGCAATCGCACTTGCCCCATCTTTCAACACCAGCTTGGCCTCGGCCCTGCCCACATAGGCGCGGCCAAAGCTGGAATCGCCAAGGATGGCGGTGGTGAAATCCGCCACCGCGTTTTCCGCCTCACCAATCATCAGCAGCAAACGTCCACGCTCATAGGCTGCCACAGCATGCGCCGGGTCGGCCTCCAGCGCCTTGGTGAATTCGTCCATCGCCTTGACGATATCCTTCGCCGCCAGTGCCTTGCGGCCTTCGGCAATACGCTCGTCAACAGGTGCTGCGAGAGCTGGCAGGACAAACAGCAGCAGGAAAAATGAAGCAAGAAACCTGATCATGCTCCCCTGCTAACGCGGGCTGGCATAACAGGCAAGCGCCGCCGCATGATTGACCTTGCAACCGCCTTCGGGCAGGCATGATGGCTCATCCGGATTCCCCATGCCCTCGCTGAAAACTCGCGCCATCCTGGCCCTCTTGCTGACCATGTTCCTGTGGGGGTCTTCGGCTGTCTTCATGCGCACGCTTGCCCTGTCCCTGAGCCCGGAGAATTCGCTCGCCTTGCGCTATGTGCTGCTGAGCCTGATCAATGTTGCCGGCCTCGCGTGGCTCGGAACCTGGCGCATTCCGATGAAGGATTGGCCCCGCTTCCTGGTCGCCGGCGTGGTGGGCATGGCGGGCTATAACGGGTTCGTCAATGCCGGTTTCGAACTGGTGCCCGCGGGCATCGGCACCATCGTCACCATGATCGAACCATTGATGATCGCCGTGCTGGCAGCGGCATTCCTGGGCGAAAAACTCAACCGCTATATCTTCATCGGCGTTGCCATGGCGATCATCGGTTCCATCGTGCTGTTCTGGACAGACCTGACCTCGTCATCGCCCTCTGCCGTGCCGCTGCGGGGTGTGGTCTATCTGTTGATCTGCTGTGTCGGCTGGGCAATCTACACCATTGTCACCAAGCCGCTGCTCGGCCGCTATGACAGTTTCACCGTGACGGCGGCAACCATGCTGATTGCTGCCCCCATCATGATCGGCATGGCGAGTGAACCTCTTGACGTGCTGGCAGCCAAGCTCGATTTTCGTCAGTGGGCGGAGGTTGTGTATCTGGTGGTCGCCGCGGGGATCGGCGGCACGCTGATGTGGAACTACGGCGCCAAACATCTGTCGACCACGGCAGCTGGAACCTCTCTCTATCTCATCCCGGTGGTGGCGGTGGCTTGCGGCGCGCTGGTAATGGACGAAGCTGTCACGTTCTATGTGATTGCCGGAGGCGGCCTGATGCTGGCTGGCGTGGCAGCCGCACAATTCGGCCCCGACATCTTCCGGCAGCGCTGAGATGATCGACGTCCGCGCCCTCCTCGCCCTGCTCTTCACGATGATCGTGTGGGGTGTGGGGCCGGTGTTCTTCCGCAGTCTGTCGCTTGAACTGGGGCCAGGCGATCACCTGGTGATCCGCTACACGCTGGTGTCGCTGCTCTATCTCGTGGGCCTCGTCATTTTTGGCGGCTGGCGCTTCGAAACCAGGGACCTGCCGCGCCTCGCCACCATCAGCTTCGTCGGCATGCTGGGTTACAATCTCGGCTCGGCCTTCGGTTTTGAACTGATCAACGCCGGAACCGGCAGCCTCATCATCGGCACGCAGCCGCTGCTGATCGCACTCCTCGGTGCCTTGCTCGAGCGCGAGCGGTTGACGCCCGCCGCCATTATCGGATTGGCCGTGGGACTCGTCGGCACGATTTTTCTGGTGTGGAAGGATCTTGGAGTTTCGGGAGAGCCAGTGGACTATCTTACCGGTTGTACCTTCATCTTTGCATCAGGCGCCTGCTGGGCGCTCTATTCGGTGACAGCGAAGCCACTGATCCGCAAATATGGCGCCTTTCCGATCACCGCACTCTCGATCATCGCCGCCTCGCTCGCCATGGTGGCGCTGTTCGGCAAGCCATCGACGCTCGGCACGTTGCAAGCCATGTCGCCGCGAAGCTGGATCGAAATGGCCTATCTCGTCGTGTTGGTGACCTTCGCCGCAACCATCACCTGGAACTTCGGCGCCGGCCGCCTGTCCGCCGCCGCCGGCGCCTTCCTCTACATGGTGCCGCCGATTGGCGTCTTGGCTGGCGCCGTGATCCTCGGCGAGGCTGTGACCCCCGGCATGCTGATCGGCGGCGTTCTGATCATGGGTGGCGTTGCCATCTCCCAGTTCGGCGACCGCCTGAGGACTGGCGCCGGGCTCGCCGCACTTGGCGCCATCCTGTTCGCCGTCACCATGTGGGGTCTGATCCCGGTGGCAATGCGCTTTTTGATCCTCGAACTTTCACCGCAGACGGCAATGGTGTTGCGGCTGTTTCCGGCCGGACTTCTGGCCGTCATCGTGCTGCTGTTCGTCGGTGTACGGAGGATCGAATGGCGCGACTGGGGCCGCATTGCCATTGCCGCATTGGCGGGTAATCTCGGCTATCAAATCCTCGCCGCCTTCGGCATGCAGACTGTGCCCGCCAGCTGGACCGGGTTGATCTTCGGGTTGGAACCGGTATGGATCGCGCTCTTTGCCGTGCTGCTGGCCGCAGAAAAGCTAACGCCGTGGCTGATCGCTGGAATCACCGTGGCAATGCTTGGAACCGCGGCACTGATGCTCGGCAGCACGCTCGCACCGACGGGAGGCGTGACGCTCTTCGGCGTGGCGCTCGTTACACTTTCTACTTTGGGCTGGGGCATCTACACCGTGGTGATCAGACCAGTGTCGCGCAAATATGGCTCATTGCAAGTCGCTTGCCTTGCAATGGCGATTGCAGCACTCCCCGTGCCGTTGTTCGTCGGGCTCGACTTTCCGCTGACGCTGGCCGGCATGGGAACCGACTCTTGGCTGGCCGTGGGATTCGTCGTTGTCTTCGGAACATTCCTTGCCACAGCGGCGTGGAACTATGCGCTGGGTCACATGCAGAGTTCGATTGCTGGCATTTTCCTTTATGTGCAGCCGGTTGTAGCAGCTATCGGCGGCATAGTGCTGCTCGATGAGCAACTTACATGGCCACTGATCGCCGGTGGTGCTCTCATTATCCTCGGTGTGGCAATTGCCCAGTTCGGACCACTCATGCAAAAGCGGCAATTGGCGACACGCCGGAACACGCCTATCAGGGCCGGATGACGAACACTGCCGCTCCTACACCTTGGTACTTCACACCCGCCGCCGTCATCATCGCCGGCTGCCTGATTGCCATCGTGAACTTTGGCGTCCGCTCAAGTTTCGGCCTGTTTACCGGACCGATCTCCGAGGCCCATGGCTGGCCGCGCGAGACCTATTCCTTCGCCATGGCCATGCAGAACCTGCTGTGGGGCATCGCCACGCCCTTCGCTGGTGCCTTGGCTGACCGCCATGGTGCCATGCGGGTGCTGATAGCTGGTGCGGTAATCTATTGTCTTGGCACCTTGCTGATGATCGGCACCGATAACGTCATGGTGTTCACCCTGGGTGGCGGCATTCTGGCCGGCACCGGCATTGCGTTGTCCTCCTTTTCGATCGTCATGGCAGCGCTGGGCCGTATCGTGCCCCCGAACCGGCGTTCATGGTCCTTCGGCATCGCCACGGCATCGGGCTCGCTCGGCCAGTTCATCTTCGCGCCGCTGGGCTCAGTCCTCATAAGCGCCTATGGCTGGCCGACAGCACTTGCTGTTCTGGCGGCATCGACCCTGTCGATCATTGTCTTTGCCCTGCCGCTTCGAATTGGCAGTACTACAGAAACAATTCAGGCGGCGGATGAAACGAATCTGGCGATGGGAAAAGCTATCACCACAGCCTTTGGCAATCGCTCTTTCCAGCTGTTGACGGCGGGCTTCTTCGTCTGCGGTTTCCATCTTGCCTTCATCACCGTCCACTTGCCGCCATACTTGGCCGAGCACGGCATCAGTAAGGAAGTGGCGGGCTTCGCCATGGGCGCCATCGGGCTGTTCAATGTGGTCGGCGCCTATACCTCGGGCATCATCGGCGGAAAATACAAGAAGCCGGTGCCGCTCAGCCTGATCTATCTATTAAGAGCCATCACCATCGCCGCTTTCATCCTGCTGCCAATCACGCCGCTCACAACATTTGCCTTCACCGCGTCGTTCGGGTTGCTGTGGCTTTCAACTGTGCCGCTGACCATGGGGTTGGTCGTGTCGTTTTTCGGCACGCGCTATATGGCGACGCTCTACGGCTTCGTGTTCCTCGGCCATCAGATCGGCGGCTTTCTCGGCGTCTGGCTGGGCGGCAAGCTTTATGACCAATTCGGCAGTTATGACCCGGTGTGGTGGGGCAGCGTGGTGCTGGGCCTGTTCGCCGCCGTCATCCACCTGCCGATCCGCGAACAGCGCGACCAGCGCTTTGCCGCGGCCTGAACCATGCACTGGCCCGGACACCGGCTGGCTCTTTGGTTCTTCGTCAGCATACTGACGATCTGGCTGGTGGCGATGACGGTGCTGATGCGCCAGTCAGCCCTGCCGCCGGAAGCCACCGGCGCAATGTTGGCGGTGTTCGAACCCGGAACCCCACAGGATGAAATCTTCGCGGCCCTGACCCGCGCCGAGGCCCGCATCGTGAGACCTTCGGCCCTCGGTTTCATCTGGATCGTGGCGGGCGATGAGCCGGGCCTCGCTGGCAGGCTGGCTGATCAAGGTGCTATTGGCGCCTACCGCGACTTGCCAATCAGCCCCACCATCGCCGGCTGCTTTGCCTTTGCCGACGCCAAGGTGGCGGGGCTGTTGCAGTAGTCAGGAGAGTTGTTGCTCGATCCACGTGAGCAACGGCGCACGGATCGCCAGCAATCCGGAATAGCGCAGCCGATCCTCGGAATACTCTCCGATCAGTCGATACATGGCGGCGAGACTTTCAGTGTCATCCGCCAGCGACGACAGAGGGTCCGAATAGGTATGGATGCCGAAGGCCAGCGCCCCGGTTTCCGGAAGCCTGACAAACGTCTGCCGTTCACTGCGCACCCAGAGGCGGTCTCCGGCGCAGGTGTAATCATCGGTCAACGCGCGTGCCACCTCCTCCGAGGCCGTGGCATTGGCGTGGTGTGAGCCTTCAGGATAAAGCCTGCTGGCGATGGCGGTGACGAACCAGTTGAAGCGGACAACCGGCCCACCGGCTTTCACATTTGCCAGCACCCGGTCAACGCGCGGGCCTAATTGCGCATTGAGTCCCGGCACCGGATCGTGGGCATAGCGCATGTCGCGGCCGACGCACGAAACAATGCGGCCAGAGCTTGTATAGGCATTGGAGGCGGCGGTGATGATGTCTGCGCCATCGCGTTTCTCGAACAGGATGAAGTCTTCCTCGAGTATGTTTGCGGTGAGTTCCAACGGTTCGAGAGTGACCTCGTCAAGTGCGTGTTGGCTGCCATCCACCATGTCGATGAATGCGCGCCCTGCCATGTGGAAGCTGTTGGGACGATGCGCCAAGAGCCAGGCTACAACAACGTCGCGCAATTCTGCCTGAGCCTGGAACGACTCTGGAACGGACCTGTAGTAGGTTGGCGGTCTGCCGCTGAGCCGCACCCTCTTTTCGGCCATGAATGACGCGTGATCGGGCCCGAGATCGAGCCATTCGGCCATATCCATCGGCTGCAACCCGATCTGGTAAATGGCACCAGCCTGGCGGTATGGACGGTGCTTGGGGGAGGCTTCTGTCATCGCGCAATTCTGGACGCAATTGCATTGGCGTCAAGTGGCGGCAATCAATCTGTCAGCACTCACCACATCGAAGTGCCAATCGTCATGCTATCGCAACTTCGAACTCGCGCCTTCATCCTTCGTTCATCGGCTTGGGCAGATGATGCAGTCAGCAACCTTATTGGAGTAACCACCTACTTCGGAGATACGTCATGCGCGACCAGGACTTTGAGCGTCAGTTGCAAGGCTGGAGTTTGACGACAGCGGAAATCATGTACCGCATGCCGGATTTCCGCGATATTCTGCAGACCTATATCTGGCAGGACTACGACCTCGCTCCGAAGTTCCCCAAACTGATCAAGTTCCTGGATTTCTGGTCGCACAATCTCGATGGGCCGCTGGCTGAAGTGCGCGTCGCCCACGCTGGGCTGCTCCGGCCCCTCTCCGTCCGCCACGTGGGGCAAGAGTGGCACCTGCACTAGCTTCGACCTGAATCTTCCGCTAGATGGCCCGTCCCGCATGCAATAGGGACTGGGCCGGTGCCTGAAATTCAAGAATTGCTGGACGCTATCGCGGCGCGCATGGCGGGCATCGTTGATCGCGGATGCGTGGCAAACTACATTCCGGAACTTGCCTGCATCGATGCCGGACATTTCGGCATCGCTGTGGCGACGGCGGATGGTGCCTGCTTCGCTGCCGGCGATACTCATGTTGCATTTTCCATCCAGAGCATTTCCAAGGTGTTTTCGCTGACGCTGGCGCTCGGCAAGTCCGGTGACCTGTTGTGGAAACGTGTCGGGCGCGAACCCTCCGGCAGCGCCTTCAATTCGATCGTGCTGCTGGAAAACGAGGGTGGCATTCCGCGCAATCCCTTTATCAATGCCGGGGCCATCGTCGTCACCGATGTCATCACGGCGGGCCATGCGCCACGCGAGGCAATTGGCGAAATTCTGCACTTCATCCGCTTTCTCGCCAGCGACGAGGACATTTATGTCGATGAGCGGATCGCCGCATCCGAGACCAGGACCGGCCACCGCAATATCGCGCTCGCCCATTACATGAAGGCCTTCGGAAATCTCACCAATCCGGTCGAGATGACACTTGGCGTGTATTTCCACCACTGCGCCATCGCCATGAATTGCCGGCAACTGGTCATGGCCGGACGTTTCCTCAGCCAGGGCGGCCGCCACCCGCACACCGGGCAAAAAATCATTCCCGCCGACCGAGCGCGGCGCATCAACGCCCTGATGCTCACTTGCGGGCACTATGACGGGTCGGGCGACTTCGCCTACCGTGTCGGAATTCCAGCCAAGAGCGGCGTCGGCGGTGGCATTCTGGCGATCGTTCCGGGCGTCGCCAGCATCGCCGTTTGGTCACCTGGCCTCAACAGCTATGGCAACTCGCTGTTGGGTACGCTGGCACTGGAACAGCTGGCCGAAGCCATGGGCTGGTCGGTGTTCAACCCACCTGGCTGAGCGCCGCCAGACTCCTGGCCGAACTGCTTCAGTCCAACCCGGCAGCCTGCAAGCCCTCGCAATAGAGTTGCCGGTGCCGTGATTGCACGATGGGGTGAAAGCGTTCAACCCAATCAAGGCTGAGCGACGGCTGCAGACGTCTTGCCTCGGCCAGCGTTGCCTGAGCTGCTTCACGATCCCCAGCAAGACCAGCGGCGGCGGCATAGGTTCGCCATGCGGTGCCGAAGTGAGGACGAAGCTGTACCGCCTTGCGTTCAAAGCTCATGGCCTCGCCATACTGGCCATCGATGAGCCGGCAGAGTCCGTTGACAGAAAAATTGGCGGCTTGAGTGAAATCGCGGGGGCTCAGACGGGTAGCGGTAGCAAGATGCTGCGAGGCGTTCTTGCTCATACCATTGTAAGCGTAAGTTGAACCCGCAATGACGTGGGCGAGAGACAGGCTCGGGTTGAGGTTCAAGGCTTCCGACAAGGACTCGATGGCGAGTTCAAAGTTTCGCGACACCATCTGGACATAGCCCAGCGCAAAATGTGTCCAGGCATCCTGAGGATCGGTTTGCATGGCAAGCATGGCCGTGGTCTTGGCCAAAGCCAGCCGCTCTACGGATTCCGGATGCCCGCCATGCGCCTGGGCCGCATGCGTCCAGGCCAGCAGGCTATTGGCGCGCGCATAGACTGGATCAATGGAAACGGCCGAGCGCAGCAGACCCTGCGCCATGTCGATCTCCTCGGGCGAACCCCATGTCCAGATCAAAGGCATGGCCCGCATCACATAACCCCATGCATCGAGGCTGTGTGGCGCCCGGCTTTGGAACCGTTCGTTCTCCGCCCGATACAATTCCGGCTCGATGGCCGCGAGCACACTTTCGGCAATGGCATCCTGCAGCGAAAAGAAATCGCTGAGCACAAGCTCATAACGGTCCGCCCACGTTTGGGCGCCAGTGTCTGCCTTGTTGAGTTGCGCCGTCACCCGCAGGCGGTCACCCGACCGCCTGACGCTGCCGCTCAGCACGTAGCGCACGCCGAGTTCCTGGCCGACGCGTTTGATATCGACGCTTTTCGCCTGATAGGTGAAGGACGAGTTGCGCGCCGAAACGAACAGCCAGGACAGGCGTGAAAGCCGGGTGATGATATCTTCCGCCAATCCTTCCGCAAAATATTGCTGCTCAGGGTCCAATGCCAAATTGACGAACGGCAGCACGGCAATCGACGGACCTGGATCGGCCGCTTGCATGCCGTTTTCCGGCTGCACAGATGCAAGGGGCTTTTGCTCGACGGCAGCGGCAAACCGGTATCCGATACGGGGCACATTCACGATGTAATCACTGCCATCGGGAGCGGTTCCCAAGGCCTTGCGGAGAACTGCAACTTGAGTGGACAGGTTGCCTTCCTCAACCACCATGTTTGGCCACACGGTTTCCAACAACTCGTCCTTGGAAACGACATTTCCAGCTTTCCGGACAAGAGCGGAGAGAAGCATCAGGCCACGGTATGAGACCGGCACCGGGGAGCCGTCGCGGAACAGCGTGCCCGTCTCGGTATCGAGATGGAATGGCCCGAATTTGAACCCAGCATCAGACATTGTGGGAAGTTATCACAGCTTTTCACTGCTTTTCAGAAGTTTTGAGGGCGCGTCCGATACGCCATAACCCGGAGCGTAGAGATTGCAACGGTGGCTGGCACGAATGTCCAGGCCAAACCAAAACAGGAGATCGCCATGAAGCCCCTCGATGACATGAGTTCCGGACAATCCCAACCGGCAAACGAAAAATCCCGAGCCTATGCCGGCAGCTTTGCCAGATTGGCGCCGCCGCCCGCCGCCAACTTGGCCGAGGAGCGGCAGAACCGCAAGCAGCGGCTGGCCGCCGGATTTCGCACGCTTTCAGCCCTGGGCCTGGCGGAAGGTGTTGCCGGCCACATCACCATGCGCGACCCCGAATTTCTGGATACGTTGTGGGTGAACCCATTCGGCATGCACTTTGGCCATATCCGTTGCTCCGACCTCATTCGCGTCGATGACAACGGTGCCATCGTCGAAGGTGATGGCGTCCTTAACGTTTCGGCGTTCGCCATCCATTCGGCAATTCATCAGGCCCGCCCCGACGTGATTGCCGCCGCGCATACCCATTCCATCTATGGGAAATCATGGTCATCGCTTGGCCGCCTTCTCGATCCGATCAGCCAGGATGCCTGCGTGCTCTTCGAAGACCATGCATTCTTTGACGACACAAGGGTGCTGGTGACCGAAAAGACCGAAGGCGAAGCGCTGGCCACGTGCTTGGGCGCGCACAAGGCCATGATCCTGCGCAACCACGGGCTTCTCACGGTAGGCCACAGCGTCGATGAGGCGGTGTGGTGGTTCATTGCCATGGAACGCTGCTGCCAGTCGCAGTTCCTCGCGGAGTCAGTGGCGAAACCGCTGCTGGTCGATCCGGAAAATGCCCGGGCGGCACGTGCGGTCTCCGGCTCGCATTTTGCTGGCTGGCTGCAGTTCCAGCCGTTCTGGAACCGCATGCTCCGCGAGCAGCCTGACTTTCTCGAATGAGCCCTGAGCAAAATGAACAAGGCCCGTTGTGCTGACAGCGGGCCTTCTGAATTTGGCGGTCGTTGCTGCGCTTAACGCGAGTAGTATTCCACCACCAGGTTCGGTTCCATCTGGACTGGATAGGGAACGTCGGTGAGGCCCGGCACGCGGATCAGCTTGGCGGTCATGCCCTTGTGGTCGACTTCGACATAGTCGGGCACATCGCGCTCGGCGAGCTGGACGGCTTCGAGCACCACGGCCATGCCCTTGGCTTTCTCGGTCAGTTCGATGACATCGCCTGCCTTGATGCGGATCGAGGCGATAGTGACGCGGCGGCCGTTGACCTTGACATGGCCATGGCTGCAGAACTGGCGCGCCGCGAACATCGTCGGCACGAACTTGGCGCGGTAGATGATCGCATCGAGGCGGCGCTCTAAGAGGCCGATGAGGTTTTCAGACGAGTCACCCGTCAGGCGGATAGCTTCTTCGTAGACCTTGCCGAACTGGCGTTCCGACAGGTTGGCGTAATAGCCCTTCAGCTTCTGCTTGGCGCGCAGCTGCGTGCCGTAGTTGGACATCTTGCCCTTGCGGCGCTGTCCGTGCTGGCCGGGGCCATATTCACGCTTGTTGACGGGGCTCTTGGGGCGGCCCCAGATATTTTCGCCCATGCGGCGGTCGATCTTGTATTTGGCGTTGGCACGCTTCGTCATTTACGGTCTCCTTCAAGACGTTTGAGAGAACCCACCCTCCTCGAACACCGGTCTCCCGGCCGACAGCCCCACGAATGGGGCACGGGTAGAGAAACACGGGGCCAGATGACCCCGTGAGTGAGCGCCCTATAGGCGATGGCGGGGAGCCTGTCAAACGCGGCAACCAGGCCCTCAGCCGACGGGCGGCGGCTGGCCCACATACTGCGGCAGGGCCGGATCGATCCACGCCCAGTCCGGCGCTTCGGCGGTCCAGATCGTCATCTGCGGGGCCATCAGGTTCGGATCGTCGAGGGCTCCGGCGCGAATGAAGATCAATTGCGGCCGCACCAACGCCCGGCTGAACAACGGCGTTCCACACCTGGCGCAGAAGCCGCGCTGCATCCGGTTACCACTGTCGGCGATGCGTTCATGCCATGCCGGATTGCCTTCGAGCCTGAGCGAAGCAGACCGGAAACACACGCTGACCATGCCATTGCCGGCGCCCAGATACTGGCACAACCGGCACCAGCAGACGCGCGCCGCGAGAGGCGGGCCCGCCACCTGGAACCGCAAGGCACGGCATAAGCATCCACCGCTGACTATGATCGCGGACATATGATCTCACAGCCTCGGAAGATCGACGCGGTGGACGAAACCGGCGGTCTGAGCGTTTAGCGCTGGATAGCGTTTCAGTACCAGCGGATCGTGGCCGGGAACGATATGGGTGCGGGACGCCGCCAATTGTTCCAGCCTGGTATAACTGCGCAACGTCTGCTCGACATCGGCGGTGACTGAAAACGGATGGCGCTTTTCAAAATTCTCATAGTAGTGCGCCGCATCGGACGCCAGCACGACGGGGCCGGAGGCGGTTTCGACACGCACGCACTGCATGCCCTTGGTGTGGCCGGGAACCTTGTGCAGGCTGACGCCGGGTGCCACTTCGGCGTCGCCCTCGTGAAACACGACGCGGCCGGAGTAAATTTTCTTGACCAGGCTGCAGATGTGCTCGGCGCTATAGGCCGCCTTAAGCGGCTCCTCGCACATGCAGGGGCCGGTGGCAAAGGCAACTTCCGCCTCCTGGATGTGAAACTTCGCCGCCGGAAACCGGTCGAGCGTTCCGGCATGATCGTGATGCAGGTGCGTGATGATAACACTCGACAGCGTATCGGCCTCAACCCCGATGCGGCGCAGGGCCTCTTGAGGTTCAATGTCGATGGGCCGGTTGCGCCGCTTGGCTTCGGCATCGTCGAACCCGGTATCGACCAGAATGGTGCGGTTGGCGTTGCGGACGACCCAGATAAAGAAGTCTAGCGGCTCCGGGCTGGCATGATCGTCCGGCCACAGAAAGTTCTCGGCCCGCGTGCGGTTCCCGTGGCAGGCATATTTCAAGGCGAGAATCTCGTAGGTCTCGGTCATGGCGGCGCCCCCTCTTGAAAGCCGGATGACATTGTCGAGCCATGACGTGACCGTCAATGGGTCACCTCGATTTGCACTTGTGCAGGCACTGGCAGCCAGCGAAAAAGCGCCTGCAACTTCACCGCCCGGATAGACCATGACACCGGCCCTGCCCCGCCAGCTGCTGCGCGACGCCACGGCCATCGCCGTAGTGGCGGCTTTCATGTTTCCGCTGTTCTGGTGGGGCCTGACATCGGTGAAACCGGCCTCGGCGATTTTCGACAAGGACTACGTGGTGTGGTTCGATTTCGCCCCGACACTCGAAAATTACGCCGTGACGCTACTCGGTGGCGGTCCGGCATTCTTCGCATCAAAGCAATCTATCATCGATTCGCTGGCCGTCGCACTGGGCGCCACGTGCCTCACTCTAATGGCAGCGCTACCCGCCGCCTATGTGCTGTCGCTCATGGACTTTGCCCAGAAGAGGCGGGTTTTCGTCTGGGTGATTTTCCAGCGCATGGCCCCGCCGGTAGCGATCATCCTGCCGCTGTTCTTCCTCTATCACGCGGTCGGATTGCGCGACACCAGGACCGGAGTGGTCCTCGCCCACACCACGGTGAACCTGCCCTTCGCCATCCTGCTGCTCAAGTCATTCTTCGACGATGTGCCGCGAGATGTCGGCGAGGCCGCGAAGATCGACGGCGCCACGCCATTGCAGCTGTTCACCCGGATCTATGTGCCCCTGATTCGCGGCGGCATCGCCGCCAGCGCGGTGCTGTGCTTCATCTTCTCGTGGACGGAGTTCTTCATAGCGCTCTTCCTCACCGATTCCATCCGCCTGCTCCCCGTCCAACTCGCACTCGTCGTCACCCAGACCTGGGGATTCACGGCCGCCTTGAGCACCGCCAGCATTGTGCCCGGATTCATTTTCATTCTCCTCGTGCAGAAACATCTCGTCCGTGGACTGACGATGGGATTGGCGAAGGGATGAGTTAGACTGGCATGTCGAGAAATTCCGGCTGGTCGAAGCCCATGGCGGCATAGGCGGCCAGCGAATCCCTGGCTTCGCCGCGGGCCAAGGTGAGCAACACGCCATTGTGCGGCGGCAGCGGCTTCGCTGCATCGCCCAACGGCGTTTCGTCGAGAACGTCCGCCACACGTCGAGCGATAGCGGGTGCCGGATCGATGTATCTGACCGGCCACGGCTGCACCTTCAGCATGTCCTCGATCAGCAGTGGATAATGCGTGCAGCCGAGCACCACGACGTCAGTTTTCTTGCCCTCGCGTTGGCGAAAGGCTGGTGTGATTTCGTGCCGCAACTCTTCAAGATCGGCAGGCCTGCCCTTGAGCTTCTCTTCGGCGATCTCGGCCAACCGCTTGGCGCCATGCAGGAAGACCTTGCAGTGATAGGCATAGGTGTGGATCAGCGCGTGGGTGTATTCGCGGCTGACGGTGCCGGGCGTTGCCAAAACTCCAATGATGCCAGATTTCGTTTGTGCCGCGGCGGGTTTGATCGCCGGTACCGTGCCGACGAACGGCAGCTTGTAAGCATCGCGCAATTGCGCCAGCGCAATGGTCGATGCCGTGTTGCAGGCGATCACCACGAGATGCGGTTCGGTTTTGTCGATCAACGCGCCCATGACGTTGACGATGCGCTTCACCAGCGCCTCTTCCTTCCATGCGCCATAGGGAAAGCCGGCATTGTCGGCGGCGTAAACCAGTTGCGCTTGCGGCAATTGCGTTCGAACGGCACTTGCAACGGTGAGCCCGCCCATGCCTGAGTCAAACAGCAGGATGCGCGGCGTTGTCATCCCTTGCCCTCGCGGCGCCGTTCATGCACCCTGGTCAGCGATGAGACGATGCCGCGCAAGCTCTTCACTTCTTGTTCCGTCAGCGCGGCGCGCGAAAAGATGTTGCGGATGTTGCGCAGCATGCCGGGCTTCTTGGCTTCGGTCTTGAAGAAGCCCGCGATATCAAGCTCGCGCTCCAGATGGCCGATGAAACCAGACAGTTCTTCCTTGGTGGCAGGGCGCGTATCTGGCGTTTGCAGGCCGGGACCATCAAGGGCTGCAAGTTCCGGCGTCTGCTGGCCGAGCGTTTCCGCCTGACCCTTGTACCATTCATAACCAACCAGCAACACAGCTTGGGCAATGTTGATGGATGCAAAGGCCGGATTGACGGGTGCGGTTACAATGACATCGGCCAGCGACACTTCATCGTTGCTGAGGCCCCAGCGCTCACGCCCGAACAGGATGGCAATCTTCTCGCCGCGGCCGGTACGAACCCGCATGTCATCGCCTGCCTGCTCCGGCGTGATGACCTCCTTGATCATGTCGCGCGGCCGCGCCGTCGTGGCATAGACATAGTTCATGTCCTTCAACGCATCGCTCAGCGTTTCATGCACCGAGGCCTTATCGATGATCCAGTGGGCGCCGGAGGAGGCGGTGATTGCCTTCTCATTCGGCCAACCGTCGCGCGGTTCAATCAGGCGCAATTCATGCAGGCCAAAATTCGCCATGGCGCGCGCCGCCGTGCCGATATTCTCGCCCAGCTGCGGATGACACAGCACCACGGAGGGTGCCGGACCCAACGATTGATTCTTCGTCTTGTCGGTGCCTGACATGAGAAGGCCCATTAGCCGACACAGCCTTTACGCGCTAGCCCCTCGCGTCCATCCTCCGCGCCGTCCGCAACTCCGGAAACCAGCGTGACCAGAAATACGCCACCGCCACGGTACCAGCACCACCGATGGTGACGGCGGCAACAGCCCCCATCCAGGCCGCCACCACACCCGCACGGAATTCGCCCAACTCGTTCGATGCGCCGATGAAGACGCGATTGACGGCATTCACCCGGCCGCGCACGTCATCGGGCGTCCACAATTGCAGCAGTGTTTCGCGCACATAAACGCTGATCATGTCGCAGGCGCCCATCAGCGCCAACGCCGCGATCGACAATGGCACCCAGGTTGAAAGCCCGAACACCATGGTGAAGAGTCCAAAGCCTGCAACGAAAATGAACAGGATGACCCCTGCCCGGTCCTTGATGCCAAACTTGGCGAGATAAAGCGCCACCAGCACGGCACCAACACCCGGCGCGGCGCGCAACAACCCGAGCCCTAAGGGACCTGCATCGAGAATATCGCGCGCATAGACCGGCAGCAGCGCCACGGCACCTCCCAGCAGTACCGCAAAGAGATCAAGCGAGATGGCGCCCAGCACGATCTTCTCCTTACGGATGAACGCAAAACCAGCGAACAGCGTTGCGAGCGACGTCTGCTCGGCGTGGTTGACCTGCACCACCCGGCCGATCAGAACGACGAAACCCACGGCGATGATGATGAGGCCCAGCGCCGCGCCATAGGCAACGCTGCCAGAGATACCGTAGAGCAGGCCGCCGGCGACGGGACCGACGATGTTGGCGATCTGCCAGGACATCGAATTGAGCGATATGCCATGGGCGATGGCCTGTGGCGGAAGGAGATTGGGTGCCAGCGCATCGGATGCCGGATTGAGAAAGGCCCGCGCGATGCCCAGCACCACGAGAATGCCGAACACCGGCCAGATCACAGTTGGGTTCGACCAGGTAAAGACCATGAAACCAACCGCACACATCGCCTCAAGGCCCAGGCAGAGGCCCATGATCAGGCGGCGGTTGAACGTGTCGGCGACGAGCCCCGTCACCAGCACCAGCAGCAGCGGCGGCAGGAACTGGGCGAGGCCGACGAAACCAAGATGCAGCGGATTGCGGGTGATGTCATAGACTTGCCAGCCCACCGACACTGACATGATCTGCACGCCGAAGCTCGCCGCCCACAATGCCAGCCAATAGCAAACGAAGGTACGATGATGGAGGGCATTGGAAGAGGATGAAGCGAACTGCATGATGGCGGAGCCCTGCCATGCTGGCGCCACACTGTCAAAGCCTGCTCGCATTTCCGGTTGTTATTTTCCGTGTTAGAAGCAACCATGTCTTGTGCAAAATACCTGCTGTTGATTGCCGTGGGCCTGATCTGGGCTTGTGCGGCTGCGCCGGCACAGGCGGCCCTCAGTTGTTTGGAAGCATCCAGCATTTTCAGCCGGGCCAGCGAACTCTATGCCAGTCAGGCACCACCGCCCGCCATGCAACCGGAAGCAGAGGCGGCGGAAGATCAAGCCCGAAATCTGGCGGATTTGATCGCCGCACAGCGCAAATCCCTCGCCAAGACGCAAAACCAGTCTGGCTCTGCCAGTGCCGAAGCCGCCCGCGCTCACATCAGGCTGGCCCAGCTTCTGCGCCGTGCCGCCCAGTTCAACCCGGCGCTCAATGAGTTGGTGAACGCCGAGAACATCCTCAAAGTCCTTGATCCCCATGGCCTCACCATGGCGCAAGCGCTGCGCGAGCGCGGCATCACCTATTCCAACATGCGCCGCCGCGACGCCTCCGTGACAGCCCTTGAGGAGGCAATTGCGCTGCACCAGCAGGGTCCGGCACGGGACCCGGCTCTGGAAGCCCTCAACAGCCTGACGCTGGCTCAAGTACTGCGAGGGTTAAGCCGCTTCGATGCCGCATTGAAAGCGTTGGACCGCGCGCAGGCAATTTATGACCGTGACCCGGAGGCCAATGCGGCAAGCCTCGTTGAGGTTCTAATCGATAAATACACCATCCTGACCAGGCTTGACGACAAGGCTGGTGCGCTCCCCATCATCCAGCGCGCCGTCGAACTCTCGCAATCAAAACTTGGCGCCTATCATTGGACGACGGCACGCGCCCTTCACAATCTCGCCATTGCGACCCGCAGTGCCGGTGATTTCGGTGCCAGCTTCGAGGCCATGGGCCAGGCCTATGCGATTTACGACACGCAGGGTAACAACCGGCGCGCCGCCGAGGCCCTCGATGAAGCCGCGCGCAGCATGGGCAGGCTCACCTGCTTCACCGAGGCCATCGGCTTCGAGGAGGCCGCCCGCCAGCGCTTCATCTATCAATATGGCCCGCTGCATGTGAGCGTGGCGGATGCTGAAACGCGGCTTGGCACCTACGCGCGCGATTCCGGGCAAGTGGAGGTTGCCGTTGTAAACTTTAGTACCGCCATCGCGACGTTAGATGAGTTGCTCGGGCCAGAGAATGTGCGTTCCGCAATTGTGGCGCGTGAATTGGCATCCGCGCAATCGCGTAAGGGCGACACTGAGGCGGCCATGTTGACGTTGCTTGGTTCCATCCGCAGCCTTGAAAACGGCAACGCGCCCGATGAGTTGCGTGAGAGCCTGCGATTGATGTCTGAAGTGCTGAAGCAGTCAGGCAACGTCAACGGCGCCATCCTCTTCGCCAAGAAGGCGGTGAACACCCAACAGGAGATCCGCGCCGCCAATCGCGACTTGCCGCCTGAACTCTCAGGTTCGTTCGCCCAGCGCTACCGCGATCTCTACTTGTCGCTTGCCGACCTTCTGATCGACGAAGGGCGGCTGGAAGAGGCCCAGCGCGTCATCGATCTCATCAAAGCCCAGGAGATCATCGACTTCGTTCGCGGTGGCAGGCCCAAGCTTCTGTCAATTGATAGCCGGGCACCGCTAACCAAGACCGAGAAAAAGACCTTAAGCGAAATCGACACATTGCTGCAGCGGCCGTTTGCGGCGGCCGATGAACTCGAAGCCTTGCTGACGAAAGCCAAGTCGGCAACGCTTTCGGCGGCAGAACAAGCCCGCGTGGAGGCTTTGAAACAGGCCTTCCATAAGAACTTCAAATCGTTCCAGACCGAGGCCAAGGCGCTGATCGATGGCATGGTCAAGGAGACGGCGGCGATACAGGGCGAAGTCGTGCAATTGCATCTCGACATGCTGGGCCAGACCAGGCGCAAGCTGAAGCCGTTCAAGGGCCGCGCTGTGCTTCTTCAAATTGCCAGCCTCAAGGACGAAGTGCATATTTTCGTCACTGGCACCAATTCGCAAGCTCATCGCACCGTTGCCGTGCCGCGCGCCACGTTGGCCCGCATGGCTTTCGAAGGCTGGAGCGCCACAGCCCATGCCGGCACTGAGGCCGATACCAAGTTGATTGCACTCTACAATGTCCTGATCCGCCCGGTGGAGCAGGACTTGAAGGATTCAGGCGCCGAGGTGGTGATGTTGAATCTCGAAGGCTTCCTGCGCTACATTCCCTTTGCCGCACTCAAAGGCAGCGAACACTACTTCATCGAGGACTACGCGCTCACCATCCAGACGCCAGCCGCCGATACGCAATACGTGACAGGCGAACGCGACCGCACCCGCGCCGTGGGCTTCGGTGTCACTGATGCGTTAAAGGACTTTGTTGGCCTCCCCGGTGTAGCAAAAGAACTTGAGACGATCTTTGACGGCGCCGACAGCGCTGGCGTGCTGGGTGGCATGCCGCGCCTCAATGGTCAATTCAACACCGATGATTTCGCGACGGCTTTGGAAGAGCGCCCACAATTCGTTCACATCGCCAGCCATTTCAAACTCGAGCCCGGCGACGAGAGCAAATCCTTCCTGCTACTTGGCACCGGCGATGAATTGACGCTCGAAACCATCCGCACTGACGAGCGCTTCCAGTTCATGGACGTCGATCTGCTCACACTATCTGCCTGCGAAACGGCGGGCGAAGTCGGCTCCGATGGCAAGGAAGTGGAAAGCTTCGCCGCCTTGGCGCAAGCCAGCGGTGCCTCCTCAGTGATGGCGACGCTTTGGCCCATCGCCGATGAATCAACCGCCACGTTGATGGCAGATTTCTACAAGGCGTTGCTTGATGCCAGGCTCGACAAGGCGGTAGCCTTGCAACAGGCCCAGGTGGCGATGATTCACTCCACCGATGGAGTTGTGGCAATGAATCCTTCCGAAACCATCGCTCGTGGCGTTCAGGCCGCCGGAGATGCCGTCGATGGCATACTTACCGAACGCATGCCCTTGTCGCATCCCTATTATTGGTCGGCTTTCATCCTGATGGGAAACTGGTTGTGATCAGACGCTCACCTGCCTTGCCACCACACGGTTGAGCAGCGGCACGTAGTGACGGAAACCAGGCGTCGCCATACCGGATTGCTTGCCCTTGTCGTCCCAAATGCGGACACGTACGGCTTCGCGGTGGAAGGGATTGGTTTCAAAGTCAGCGACCTCTTCGGAACTCATCGGCCCGCCTTGCAGCAGCAGCGTATGCTTGGAGGCCTCTGACAGGCTTTCGTAATAGCTCTTATCGGTCGCACACAGATAGCGCTTCGCCGGCACATGGAGGCGCACGCACTCGGTGATGACGGCCGGAAAGAAAGGCTGCAGCACATGAGCGCCCGCCTCTTCGTGATAGTTATCACGCACGTCGCCCAACGACATGGTGCCGAACTCCGAGGTATAGTGACCGATATCATGCAGCAACGCCGCGGCGACCAGTTCCTCGGGAGCGCCCTCGCCTTCCGACAGCACCGCAGCCTGCAGCATGTGTTCTGCCATGGTGACCGGTTCTCCGAGATAGGACTCCGCCCCACGGCGCTCAAAAATATCGGCGATGAATTCGACAATGGTGGAGCGATCGAGTTTCGGATTTGTCACGTTAGCAGTCCCTCTTCCGTGATTGCGGCGAGTGTCGACAGCAATCCATCCTTGTCGGCATAGCACCCCTGGAGCCAGCGCTTTCCGGACCCGGAGAAACTCTTGCGGGCATGCAGCACGCGGGTGTTATCGACAATGAAAAGTTCACCGGGCTTCAGCTTGAAGGTGATGGCCATGGCCGGGTCCTCGATCAGTTCCGCCAGGCGCCGGTAGGCAGCATAGAAATCCGCCATGTCGTCATATGGTACATCGGTGAAGGCAGCAGCGGAGCGATTGTTGAAGCGGATGGCAATCAACTCGCCATCCGGCCCCAGTTCCACCATCGGCCGTTTTGAGCGCAGCCGGATGCCCTTCGATCCTTCATAGGCAAACCGCGCGCAGTGCGTTGTGAGCACATCAAAGTCTCGGGGGTTCTCGGCCTGCAGCCGCTCCACCAGCTTGAAGCCATCGACGACAATCGAATCTCCCCCGTCCACGGAGTTTTCGAGGCAATGCAAGATCTGCAGAGCGGGCACCGGGTCGCGATATGGATTATCGGTATGGGCCTGCAGCCCGAGATTGGTGTAGGCGAGATTACTGGGATTGACCTCGGCCCTGACATCGAACCAGCGGCCATAGTTCGTCTCTCGCACATAACCGAAGAGTTCCGCCACCTGGCATAGAGCACCTGACTCGGTCGGCGCTTCGGTCATCACCGCAAACCCATAGCGGCGCACCGCTGCCAGCCAGCGGCCGAGCGCGGCGCGGTCAGATGAGACCACCCGCCATGACACCGACGGTGGATCGGCGTTGAGGCCGCCATCCCAGCGTTCGATATCGGCCGCTGTCCATCCCGCCTGCCGCTTCGGTTGGGTGTCATAGGCATGGGCGGCCAGCCAGTCGGCGCGATAATCGATGGACTTGTCCTCGGGCTCGAAGCGCAGTGACAGTGTTCCGTCCTCCGCCTTTGCCTCTGCAATGCGCGTCGCCATCGGAATATCGAGAATGGTGATGAGGCGCTGGCCATTCCCGGCACTCCGGGTCGCCGGATCGGCCGCATTGTCCCGCAACCACATGGCATGAAAGCGGTGCCGCGTTCCATCGAGCGCAACCTCCACCGCCTGCCCGCCGTCGAGAATGGAAACCCGTGACATGTTCATGCTTTGATCCTCGATTGCTGGTCAACTTTGCCTAGCAACATGGCGATGTTCAAGTCGTCTCCGCCTTCCGTCTGAATTGCTCCGGCGCAAGCCCCCTGCTATAGGCCGCGGCACGAGATTAAAAGCACGCAACAGAAGGCATTCCCATGGCAAAGATCAAGGTGGCTAACCCGGTCGTCGAATTGGACGGCGACGAGATGACCCGCATCATCTGGGACCTCATCAAGCAGAAGCTGATCCGCCCCTACCTCGACATCGACCTGCATTACTATGAT
>JANLTS010000687.1:0-13335 GCA_031363045.1 Hyphomicrobiales bacterium | reverse complement strand
GCATCACCCGCCAGGCCATCACTGAAGCCGCGAAAAAAATCGCGCCCTTCATCCGCCGTACACCGGTCATCGATGTAAGGGTCGAGGGAGCAAACCTTCCCGTCACGCTGAAACTGGAACTGCTGCAGCATTCCGGAAGCTTCAAGGCGCGCGGCGCCTTCAACAATCTGGTGGGTGCGGAAGTCGGTGCCGGTGGCGTTGCCACCGCTTCCGGCGGCAATCATGGCGCGGCGGTTGCCTATGTCTGCCGTGAACTCGGTCACAGGGCACGGATCTTCGTGCCTATGACCTCGCCTCCGGCCAAGGTGGCGCGCATCGCGTCTTATGGAGCGGAGATCGTCCAGAAAGGTGCCAATTACCAGGAGGCGCTGGATCTCTGCGACGCCCACATTGCCCAATCGGGCGCCACCAGCATTCATGCCTATGATGCGGTGGCAACCCTTGAAGGCCAGGGCACGCTGGCTGCCGAACTTGAGGAACAGGCGCCGGACCTCGATACGGTGCTGGTGGCGGTGGGCGGTGGTGGCCTCATCGGCGGCATCGCTGCCTGGTATGGCTCAAAGGTGAAGGTGGTGGGTGTCGAGCCGATCACCTGCAACACGCTGCAGGCGGCAATGACCGCCAAAGAACGCGTGGCGATCAAACCCTCAGGGGTGGCAGTCGATTCACTCGGCGCTTCGATGGTCGGCAAGCTGATGTTCGAAATCGCCATGGACCACATCGCCCGGGTGGCGCTCGTCAGCGATGACGAAATTCGCGCCGCCCAACGCAAGCTGTGGCGCGACATGCAGCTGGTCACCGAACCGGGTGGTGCCGCAGCCTTCGCCGCACTCTTGAGCAGCGCCTACAAGCCGCAGAAGGACGAGCGCGTCGGCGTCGTCGTCTGCGGTGCCAATACCTCGATGGATGTGTTCGGGAAATTGTTCAGCTGAGTTTCAGCAGCGCATCTGCCGCATCCTCACCGGCAATGACGGCACCTTCGAACCACCCTGCCTGATCGCGCGCATAGTCTGACGAAGCAAAGGCGAGAGGGCCTTCCGGCTGCCAGTTGACGTGATCGAGGCCCGCCTCGTGCCCGGCGAGAGCGGCAACCCAGGTTCCGCGTGCGTAGGGATCATCGACCCAGTCATGCCAATCATACGAGACGAGCCGGGCATTGGGAAACAGCCGCGACGCCTGCGTCCGCACCCACGCGGAATCGCCCGGACGATTGTCTTCCGCCACTAACCCGAAAGCCACGACCAGCGTTGCGCCATCTGCAGCCTTGCGTTCGGCGAAGGCAAACTCGATGCCGCCGCCATCGCCAGTGACCAGCGTTCCCACGGCCACACCTTCGAGCTTCAGCCACAGCTTGAAGCTTTTTCCGCCATGACCGGTGGTGATGGCATCGCGCTTTGATGGTGAGAGGCCGGGCGAGAAGGCAATCGATTTCATCTGATTGACGCCCAATGCCAGCACACAGGCGCGGCCCACATGAGTTCCGGTGCTGGTGGTCACGCGAACACCCTCATCCTCCCGGTCAATCGCGGTGACGGGCGACGACAACAGGCGCTCGGCGCCTGAAGCGGCAATCATCCGCTCGGCAAGCGCTGCCATGCCGGGCACCACCGTGTCGCTCCAATAGCGGATCATGCCTTCGGCAAGCCCATTGTCATAGGCGCAGCTGGCCAGAAATTCCGATGCCGCCACCAGCCTATGATCACCATTGCCCGACACCGTCCACCAGGCAGAAAAGATATCGCGGGTGGATTTTGGCGCCGCGAGGCGGTCGAGATAATCTGCGAATGAAATGCCGCGCAAGGGATCGCCCTTCTCGTTTTCGGCCAGGCCCTTCTTCAGCAGGATGGCATCGACGGCAACCCGCGCGATCGTCCGTTCATGCGCCGCGATATCCGCAACTCCGGCCGGGCTTTCGGCGTGCAGCAATCCATCGCGCAACCACAAGCGGTTGGTGACTTCGTGGCGCGGCCTGAGCGACAGCCCGTGCTCGGCAACCAGCGCCCGCAATCGTGTATGCCATGGGGTGATCCAGGCGCCGCCGAATTCGAGTTCCAAATCATCTCCGGCAAACTGCCGCAGAAAGCCACGGCCACCACAGCGCTCTCGCGCTTCGATGGCCGTGATGTTGCGTCCGGCCTTCGCCAGTTTCAGTGCCGCCGCGGCACCAGCCAATCCTGCGCCAACGACGATGATGTCCATAGGCTCCGTGCTCATGCGCGGAGCCTAGCAGAGCCAATGAACGACGCCATCCCTTCGAGTTCCCTCCCCCTTGTTCCAACACAGCCACTCCCCATCGTGGGAGGGGTTGGGCTGGGGGGTGGTTGGCTACGGGACTCGTGGCCGCCATCGAAGTTGTCGAACTGCTTGAATTGACTCGCACAATCGTGACCGCCGGCGCCCTTCATTGCCATCACCGCATAGCCGAGGCGATCACCTTGCGTGGCGGCGGTTATGTGCTGGCGCTGAAAGCCAACAGGCAGCAATGGTGCGCCGAAGTGATGGCCTGCAAGCCGTTGATGGCAGGCCATGCCGCCTTCATCCGCAACATCTTCCAAACCACCGACAAACCCAAAGTTCCCATCAGTCATCGCATCAAGAAATGTGCCTGGAACGATGCCTATCTCACCCAGGCAATTGCTCATAAGCCATAGCCCTGCCCCTTGTGGGGAGGGGAGTCAGGTCTAACCCCGTACCAGCGGCCTTGTCATGCAGGTGGGGACGCCTTCGCCCTTCCTACAGATGTCATAGCCCTTGATGACCTCGACCTTGACGCCCGCCGCCTTCATGCGGCGCTCGGTTTCGGGATTGCCCTCGACCATCATGGCGTGGCGCGGACCGAGCGCCAGCACGTTGCAGCCCATGGTGTCGAATTCCTCGGCTGGAACTTCGATGAATTTTATGTCGCGGGATTCGAGGAATTCGATCTGGCGTGCCGCCATGAGGGGCGGATAGACGACGGCCAGATCATGATCGAGCGGGCTCAGGCATGACATCAAGTGGAAGACGTCCGAACGGCCCTTGTAGTGCGGCATGTCGAACCACAGGATCTCGACATCCTCTCCGGCAAGCTCGCCCAGCTGGTGGACGCCTTCGAGATTGGTGCGATAGCCGATGCCGGCCAGCAGCGTGTAGCGGTCAATCCACACGAGGTCGCCACCTTCGACCTTGCCCTCGCCCGTGATCTCGCCAGCAATGGGAAGCCCAAGCTTTTCGAGCGCGGCACCGTTGACGTCCGATTCCTTGCGGCGCTGCGGCTTGCCCATGCGCGGCTTCACAATACCGCGTGGTGTAACGATCAGCGCGTCGTGGGTGTAGATTGAATCAAGTGTAAGACCATCTCCAGATGGAAACTTGATGATCTCGGCGCCCACCGATTTCAGCACCTCTTCCACCACCGCATATTCCTTGCGGGCATTGGCGAGGTCGGGCCGCGAATGGTAATTCAGGTCTTTCCATTCGGCATCGATCTTGGCATCGCTGGCAAAGGCGGTGTCGACATCGCGCAACGCCACCGTCTTCAGTTGACCCCAGTTGTTGAAGCTGCCGAAATCGAAACTCATTTGCGTCTGATCCTGAATATGAGAGCGGTGCCGTCGCGGGATTGTTCGAGAAGCGCGTGGCCCTGCTCGTTGCAGAAGTGGGGCATGTCTATGGCCGACATGGGGTCGGTGGCAATGACCTTCAGCACATGCCCGGATTGCAGGGACTCGAGGCGTTTGCGCGCCTTGAGAACGGGGAGCGGGCAGAGCAGGCCAGACAGGTCGAGGGTGTTTTCGGACATGATTTCCAGATATGGACGGGCTAGAGACTAGCATCGCGCAACCCGGAGATACACCCTTGTCCGATCTTCTCACCAAGCTGCCGTTTCAGGGCGAAGTCGAAGCCCTGCTGACCAACCCGGACCGTGAGACCGGGCTCGAGAAGCAGGAGGTTGCCGAGTTGCACTTGCTGTTCTCAGGTATCGATGGCGATTGCCACGGCGGGCTCACCCGGCTCTCCGACAGCCGCATGCTGAAGCAGTTCAAGCGCGGCACGGAGGTGAAGAACGCGCGGCAAGTGTCGATCCTGTCGGTCGAGGAACTCGCTGACATTGCCGTAGCTATGGGCATTCCGAGTGTGAAACCCGAATGGGTGGGCGCCAACATGGTGACCACGGGTATCCCCGACCTGACGCTGCTTCCGCCGTCCACCCGGTTGCAATTTCCATCGGGTGCAATGATCGTCGTCGATATCGAAAACCTGCCCTGCCGCTATCCCGCCGAGATCATCGAGAGGCTTCATCCCGAACAGGTGACGGGTTTCGTCAAGGCGGCGAAGCACAAGCGCGGTGTGGTCGGCTGGGTCGAGGCGGAAGGCGTTGTACGGAGCGGCGATGCCATCACCATCTGGATTCCGCAGCAGCGGATCTATGCCCACGCATGAGAATTGCCGGGGTCATCATTGCCGGCGGCCGGTCCTCGCGCATGGGCCGCGAGAAGGCCTTGGCGATGCTAGGAGGTAAGGCGCTGTTGAGCCGCGTTATCGAACGTATCGGCCCCCAAGTGACAGCCGTGGTCGTCAACGCCAATGGTGATGCTTCGCGGTTCGCGGCATTCGGACTGAGTGTCATTGCCGACCGGCATCTCGACATTGGAACGCCGCTTGCGGGATTGCATGCGGCGCTGTCTTTCGCGCGTGACGAAGGTTTCGATGAGGTGCTCACGGTTCCGTCCGATGCACCCTTCCTGCCCCGCGATCTGACGCCCAGACTTGCCGAGGCCCGTTCGACCGCTGCGATTGCGACCTCTGGCGGGCAGCAACATTTCCTCACCGGGTTGTGGTCGCATCGGCTGCTGGAAGAACTTGAAGTGGCGATCCATGATGCCGGGTTGGTGAGAGTCAAGGACTGGGCAAAATCCTGTGGCGCATCAGTGGTTGATTGGCCGGATGAGGCATACGATCCGTTCTTCAATGTGAACACGCCGGAAGAGCTTGCCGAAGCGCAGCGGATCATGGTGGAGTTCAATCCATGAACAAGGTCATCGGCGTTGCCGGTTTCAAGAACGCCGGCAAGACCACGCTGGTTGAAAAGCTGGTGACGGAGCTCACCCGCCGTGGCCGCCGCGTGGCGACGGTGAAACACGCGCATCATTCCTTCGACATCGACCACGAGGGGCGTGACAGCTTCCGGCATCGCAAGGCGGGTGCTTGCGAAGTGGCCGTCGTCTCGCGGCATCGATGGGCGATCATCCATGAGATGGGGCAGGAGAACGAACCCTCGCTTGAAGATATTCTCGCCAAGCTGGCGCCTTGCGACCTGGTCATCGTCGAGGGCTACAAGCGCGACGCTCACGACAAGATCGAGGTTCGCAACCTGGAACTCGCTCACCCGGAGCTGGCGGGCGACGATCCGACCATTGTCGCCATCGCCGCGACCGGGCCAATAGCCGGGGCGCCGGTGCCGGTGTTCAGCCGCGAGGATGTCACGGCTCTGTCTGATTTCATCGAACAACACATGGAGCTGCTATGACACCGCAGGACGTTGTGGATTTCTGGTATCAGGCCGGGGAAGACCGCTGGTTCAACAAGGATGCGGGTTTCGATGGGCAGCTCGCGGTGCGTTTCGGGGCCGTTCTGAAAGCGGCGCGGACGGGGGCCTTCGATCACTGGGGGGAAACGCCGCAAGGCGCACTGGGTCTCGTGCTGTTGCTCGACCAGGTGCCGCGCAACATCCACCGCGGCAGCCCGCTCGCCTTTGCGGCCGATTCGCGTGCCCTGAGGCTTGCCAAGGAATGGGTGAGCAAGGGCTATCACTGGAAACTGCCGGCGCCGCAGGCCATGTGGTTCTGCACGCCGTTCGAGCACTCCGAGCACATCGACGACCAATGGCGCTGCGTCGCGCTTTTTCAGACGCTGGGCCTCAACGGCATGGTGCACTGGGCCAAGGCGCATCTGGACATCATTGCCAAGTTTGGGCGGTTTCCGCATCGCAACAAGGTGTTGGGACGGGTTTCCACCGCAGCCGAGATCGCCTTTCTCAAGGCGGGCGGATTTTCCGGCTAGTGTCGTAATCCGCCAAGCCCCGGTCGTTCCACCTCACGACTGTTGAATTCCCCTCACTATTGTGCCGACAATCGATTTTCCGGCTAAAGAGGAACTTACCCCATGAAAACACAGGCGCGCGTGGTGGTTATCGGCGGTGGCGTGGTGGGCGTCGGCACGCTTTACCATCTGGCCAAGAAGGGCTGGAGCGATGTCGTCCTGATCGAGCGCAAGGAACTGACCTCGGGCTCCACCTGGCATGCAGCGGGCCTGCTGCCGCTGTTCAACATGTCCTATTCGGTTGGCCAGATTCACAAGTATTCAGTGAAGCTCTATGGTGAGCTTGAAGCCGAAACCGGCCAACATGCAGGCTTCAGCAAGGTCTCAAACATCCGGCTTGCCCGCACGCCGGACCGCTGGGACGAGTTCATGTATTACGCCGGCATCGCCGAGACAATTGGCGTTAATGTGAACATGCTGACGCCAAAGCAGCTCAAGGACATTTGGCCGCTGTGCGAAACCGATGGCATCATCGGTGCCATCCAGCATCCCGATGACGGCTATATCCAGCCCGCCGACCTGACCCAGGCGATGGCCAAGGGCGCGCGTTCACGAGGTGCCGAAATCTATCGCAACACCACGGTCACCGGCATCGAGCAGAAGCCCAATGGCGAATGGCTGGTGAAGACCGACCAGGGCGACATCACCTGCGAACACGTTGTCTCGGCGTCGGGCAATTTCGCGCGCAAGACGGGCGCGATGGTCGGTCTCGATATTCCGGTGATCCCGGTCGAGCATCAGTACATCGTCACTGAGCCGCATCCGCTGATCAAGGAACGCCAGGCCAAGGGGTTGCCGGAAATGGGCGTGCTGCGCGAGGCCGATTCATCCTGGTACATGCGTGAGGAAAATGGTGGGCTGCTGCTCGGACCTTACGAGCATGGCGCTCCATGCTGCTATGTGGACGGGCCATCGGACCAGAGCGAATATGAACTCTTCCAGGAAGACCTCGACCGGCTGGCGCCGCATATCGAAACTGCCATCACGCGGGTTCCGGCGTTTGGCGAAGTCGGCATCAAGAAGGTTTACAACGGCGCCATCGCCTATACGCCCGACGGCTCGCCGATCATTGGCCCGGCGTGGGACAAAAAGAACTTCTGGCTGAACGAAGGCCATTCCTTCGGCGTCACCGCCGCTGGCGGTGCCGGCTGGCAATTGGCCGAATGGATCGTCGAGGGCGAACCGTCGATCGACATGATGGGTGTCGATCCGCGCCGCTTCGGCACTTACGCGACGCGTGGCTATCTCAAGACCAAGAACGAAGAGGCTTACGCCAATGTGTTCACGCCGCATTATCCGGACGAGGAACGCGCCGCAGCGCGGCCGCTGAAGCGCACGCCCTGCTATGACCGCATGAAGGATCTGGGTGCGGTGTTTGGCTCAGTCTATGGCTGGGAACGGCCGGGCTGGTTCGCGCCCAAGGACTATGCCTTGACGAAGGAAGAGATCAACAGCCCCGATGTGCTGACCAATCACAATTATGCTCCGCCTACGGATGATGGCCGCATCGTCGAGAAATGGTCGTTCCGGCGCTCGAACTATTTCAGGTTCGTCGGAGAGGAGTGCCGCAATGTGATGGACAACGTCGCACTGCAGGACATGTCGGCCTTCGCCAAGATGGAGGTCTCTGGTCCCGGCGCGCGCGATTGGCTGGAGTCGATCCTCGCCAACAAGATCCCAAAGAAGATGGGCCGTGTCGCGCTCTGCCACATGCTGACGCCGCGCGGCGGCGTGCGCGCCGAATTCACGGTTTATGAATCTGCTCCGGGCCGCTTCTACCTTGTCTCGGCTGGTGCCTATGAGCGCCATGACCATGATTACCTGCGAAAGCTCTGCCCCACCGATGGCTCGGTCCGGCTCAATGCCATCACGACACGTTTCGGTGTGTTGGTTCTGGCCGGGCCCAATTCGCGCAAGGTGCTGCAGAAGCTGACCGATGCCGATCTGTCAAACGAGGCCTTCCCGTGGCTTTCGGGCAAGGAGATCAGCGTTGGCACCACGACCGCACATGCGCTGCGCGTGAACTTTGTGGGTGAGCTCGGCTGGGAATTCCATCACCCGATTGAACAGCAGGTGGCGTTGTTCGATCACCTGATGGAGGCCGGCAAGGAGTTCGGCATCCGTCCCTATGGCATCAAGGCCATGTCGTCATTGTCGCTTGAAAAGAGCTACCGCCTCGTGCCGCGCGAGTTGTCGATCGAATACTCGGCCTATGAGTCGGGTCTCGACCGTTTCGTCCATCCCAACAAGGGCCAGTTCATCGGCCGCGACGCGCTGGTGGAGGCCAAGCAGAAGGGCCTCAACTGGAATTTCGTGACGATGGAAGTGCATGGCGTGACGGATAAGGATTCGGATGCACGCGGTTCCGAGCCGCTTTATGCCAAGGGGCAGCTTATCGGCCGGGCCACCAATGGCGGCTTTGGCTACCGGGTCAATAAATCCCTGGCGCTCGGCATGGTGAAACCGGAGCATTCGGCCATCGGCACTGAACTCGAGATCAAGATTCTCGGCAAGCTGTTCAAGGCAGTGATTATCCCCGAAAGTCCGTACGATCCCGACAACAAGGCCTTGCGGGCATAGGTTGGCCAGAACGAGCAAAGAATTGACGTGACGCGAGTGCTGGTAAATTTGCTAGGAGTGCAGCCAGCAATCGGGACGAATCAATAATGGGCCGGGACCAAAGCTACGGATCTGGAGTTGTTTTCGTCATCCTGGCGACATTCGGGTGGAGTCTGTCCGGGATTTTCGTGCGGCTGATGCCAGGCCTGGATGGCTGGCAGATCAATTGCTGGCGCGGTTTCTGGATGTCGGTCGCCCTGCTGGTTTATCTCGTCCTTATATATGGACCCGAAACGCTGGCAAAGTTCCGGGTCATTCCGGTGGTGGCGCTGGTGGCGTCGGCGGGGTTCTTCTGCATTGGCTCGACACTTTATGTGACCTCACTGACACTGGTGAGCACCGCAACAGTCTCGGTCATCGGCGCAACCTCGCCACTTTTTACCGGCCTTCTCAGCCCATGGGTAACGGGAGAAAAACCCGGCTTGACGGCGTGGTTGTCAGCCATGCTGGCCTTGGTGGGTGTCGGTGTCATTGCCTGGGACGGGCTTGGGGGTGGCGATGCCATCGGCTTGCTGACGTCGCTGGGTGTTCCGGTTTCCTTTGCTGTTCAGACCCTTGCCTTGCGCCGCTATCGCCGTTTCGACATGGTTCCGGCGATCTGCGTCGGCGGTTTCGTCACGTTCTTTGTCGCTGGGTTTCTGGGATTTTCGGCTGGTCACGCCATGGGTGGCTTCGATGTCTCACCGCAGAATGTCCTGCTTCTTGCTCTCATGGGGCCGCTGCAACTGTCGATCCCGATCGTTTTCTATGCCTGGGGCGCCAGGTCGGTTCCGGCCGTGACGCTGTCGCTCGTTGTCATGCTCGATGCCGTGCTGAACCCGTTGTGGCCGTGGCTTATCGTTGGTGAAGTTCCGGGTGCCGCGGCCTTCATTGGTGGTGCCATCATCATCGGCGCGGTCACCATCAGCATTTTTGGTGGGGTCTGGATGATGCGCGGTGCCCGGGTAACGCCTGGATGAGCCGCCGCGCGGCCACGGCGATCGGGTTCACGGCGGTGTTGATGTGGGCGGTGCTGGCGCTGATGTCGGCTGCTAGCGGTGCTGTGCCGCCCTTCCAACTCGCGGCGATGACCTTCCTCATTGGTGGCATGATCGGCGTAATCACCTGGCCGTTCCGGCCCGGCGCGATGCGATCGCTGCGCCAGGGCTGGCGGGTGTGGCTGCTCGGCGTGGGGGGATTGTTCGGTTATCACTTTGTGTATTTCTCGGCCATCCGGACGGCGCCACCGGTTGAGGTGAGCCTTATTGCCTATCTCTGGCCGCTCTTCCTCGTGCTGTTTTCGGCGATGCTGCCGGGCGAGCGGCTTAAGCTCCACCATCTCATCGGTGTTGCGCTCGGTCTGGCGGGTGCAGTGCTGGTCATCAGCAAGGGCCAGAGCCTCGGACTGCAAAACGGCTTCACAGCGGGCCATGTGCTGGCGCTTGCCTGTGCCATCATCTGGGCTGGCTATTCGGTGCTGTCGCGCCGGTTCGGCGAGGTTTCCACCGATGCTGTCGCGGGGTTCTGCATGGTCACGGCACTGCTTGCCGGAATTTCGCACGTGATTTTCGAGCAAACTGTCTGGCCGCAGGGCATCATGCAGTGGCTTGCGGTTGTGGGGCTTGGACTGTTTCCGGTGGGTGCGGCGTTCTACACCTGGGACTATGGCGTCAAACGCGGTGACATCATGGTGCTGGGAGCGTCTTCCTATGCGGCGCCTTTGCTGTCCACCCTGGTTCTGGTGGCAGCGGGACTTGCGCAGCTGCACTGGCCAGTAATCGGCGCATGTGTCCTCATTACCGCTGGTGCGGTCATCGCCGCCAAGGACATGCTCTTTGTACGGAAGAACAGCGCTACTTGAAACTGTCCTTGCGGCGGCGGAGTTCGGCAAATACATCGGCATCGCTTGCCGGTTCCATTTTCAGGTTGCGGCGAATCTCGGCGCTGTCTGCCCGCAGGAACGGATTAGCTTTCAACTCCTCGCCAATTGTCGAGGGACACGTCATCTTTCCCTCCCGGCGCAGGTTAGCGACCACCGCGGCGCGCTGCTGCAACATACGGTTCATCGGCTCGACCGACAGCGCAAACTTTGAGTTCGCTTCGGTGTATTCATGGCCGCAATAAACATAGGTCGAGGGTGACAGACCGCGGAACTGATTGACCGAGTGATACATCTGTTCGAGCGTGCCTTCGAGCACGCGGCCACAACCGAGCGAGAACAGCGTATCGCCCGCAAAGAGTGAGTATTCGGATGGAATATGATAGGCGATGTGACCGGCGGTATGGCCGGGGCAAGCGAAGACCTTCACCTCACGGCCAGCCCAGGAGAACGTTTCGCCTCCTGTGATCTGGGTGCGGATTCCAGGAATGCGGTCTGCCTCGGCTTTCGGCCCGATGATGACGCAGCCGAACTGATCCTTGAGTTGCTGGTTTCCCTCCACATGGTCGCCATGATGGTGGGTGGTGAAGATATGGGTCAGCTGCCAGCCACGGATTTTCAGCTGCTTCTCGATCGCTGCGGCATCGGGCGCATCAATCGACGCGGTAGCGCCGGTCTTGTGATCATGGACCAGCAGGCCATAATTGTCAGTGCGGCAGATGAATTGATGCATTTCGAGATGGGACATGGCTGGTTTCGCGCCTGATGTGTTTTCGGATGAACTGTTTACCGGAGAGCGATAGTCTCAATCCTAATGGATATTGTCGATTTAAGCGAATTCTACGCAAGCCGGCTCGGTTCGGCCACCAGGCGGGCCCTGACCGGGCGGCTGAAACCCATGCTTTCAGGCCTCTCCGGGGCCAAGGTGGCGGGGATTGGTTATGCCATGCCCTATTTGACCGACTGCGTGCCGGAGGCCGAGGCGCAGTTTGCCTTTATGCTGGCAAGGCAAGGCGTGTTTGCATGGCCAGAGGGTGAAGCCGTACGTTCGGCGCTGGTCGATGAATGTGAGTTGCCGCTGGTCGAAAGTGCCGTCGATATCGCGCTTGTGGTGCACGGGCTCGAATTCACCGATGCACCGGAAGACATGCTGAAGGAAATCTGGCGGGTGCTGGCGCCGCAGGGGCGACTCATTCTCGTTGTGCCCAATCGCCGCGGCGTATGGGCGCGGTTTGACAGTTCACCGTTTGGCCATGGCCAGCCGTTCTCGAGGCCGCAGATCGCGGCGTTGCTGCGAGAGGGACGATTTCTGATCAATTCGTGGTCAAACGCCTTGTATTTTCCGCCGTCGACAAGTGGTGCTGTGCTGTCTTCCGCTGGCCTTGTCGAAACGGTTGGCAGGCGGGTCATGCCGGCAATCTCCGGCGTACTGGTTGTCGAGGCCGTCAAGCAGGTCTATGCCACGACCACAGGCAAGCGGGTCCGGCGCAGCATGCTGCGTGGAAAGCCGGCGCTTGTGCCGCTACCTGCGCGCCGCGATGCTGCCTCCGATCCATAGGATATGTTTGCATTTTCCGGGGCCATGACTATGAATGGCCCGCCCCGGCGGGCTGTTGCTCCGGCGGCGGCCTGCATCTAGAGTTTCTTGCCCAAAGTTTCTTGCGCCATGACTGTTGCCAAACCGGATACTCGGCTCGAAGACATCAGACGGGAGATCGATGACATCGATGACGGTCTGCTGGCTCTTCTGGCGCGGCGGTTTGCGGCGTCGGCTCGGGTGCGGGCAACCAAGAAGACCGAAGGCACACTGAAATCCTCGCCACTGCGGCCAGCGCGCGAGGCGCAGATGCTGCGGCGGTTGCTGGAAAAGCGCGGGGACGAGATTTCGCCGCAACTTCTGGTGCGTCTTTGGCGGGTGATCCTGTCGGCATCCACACAGGCGCAAGCCGCTGTTAACATTCACATCGATGCCGGGCTCGCCGCCAATATCGATTTGCGCGTGATGATCGCCGAACATTTCTGCGGGATGGCTGTCGAAATCCACGATGATGTTGCTTCATGCCTTAGGTCGCTCGACAACAGGACCGGCGATCTCGCCATCGTGGCGTTGACCTCGTCTTGGGCTGATTGGTTGTCGCAATCGCAAGGCAAGGGTGTGAGCGTCATCGCGACACTGCCCATCATGGCAACGGATTCGGCACCGGAACTGCTGGTCCTTGGTCACGCCGAGGCACTTCCCAGCGGGGATGACGAGACAATCATTCTGAGCAGGAAACCACCGCCGTCCGAATCGACACCCTGCCGCTGGCACGTGCATTCCGGCGCTTGGCAGGTGACCAGTGTCGCGGGTTTTCTTTCGGCAAACGACATCGCAACTGCCTGGCCGGACTCTGTTCTTGGTGGCCGCTGTCCAACTTCTTCGAGGCTTCCCCATGAGTGACATATTGCCTAACCAACGGCCGCAACCTAAGCCCGGAATTCTTGACATTGCAGCTTATGTGCCGGGAAAAAGTACCGCCAAGGGCACCAAGATTTTCAAGCTCTCGTCCAACGAGTCGCCGCTTGGCGCCAGTCCCACTGCCATCGAGGCCTATCGCAACGCCGCTGCCACGCTGGAGCTATATCCGGACGGCTCGGCCACCCGGCTTCGTGAAGCCATTGCCTCGCGCTATGGCCTCAGGCCCGAAAACATCGTTTGCGGAGCCGGGTCGGATGAACTGCTGCAGCTTCTGGCCCATGCCTATCTGGCTCCCGGCGACGAAGCGGTTTATTCGCAA
>JANLTS010000683.1:0-3472 GCA_031363045.1 Hyphomicrobiales bacterium | reverse complement strand
CGCCAGTGGCCTTGGCAATCGCCTCCATCGCCGCCAGCGGGCCTTCACGCAAATAGTCGTCAAAGGTTTTGCTGCCGAGCTTGGCATCCGGGTTGACCCACGAAATGACGAACACCGTGTGGCCCTGGTCCACTGCCCACTTGATGAACGAGTTCTTCGGCTGCAGGTCGAGGATGTAGTACTTGTTGATCCACGGCGGGATGATCAACAGCGGGCGCTTGATCACGGTGGCGGTGGCAGGCTGGTATTGCAGGAGCTGCATCAGGTCGTTCTGGAACACCACCTTGCCGGGCGTCGAGGCAACGTTCTTGCCCATCTCGAAGGCCGTGGTGTCGGTCATGGCGATGCGCAGGCCGCCCTTGCCCTTCTCCAGGTCGCGCAGCATGTTCTACAGGCCCTTGACGAGGTTTTCGCCGCCTGAATCGGCCGTGGCCTTGAGCACCTGCGGGTTGGTCAGCGCGAAGTTCGATGGGGACGCAGCATCGACGATCTGGCGCGTGTAATACATCGCCTTGGCGCGGGTCTGTGGCGAGACGCCATCGACCTTGGCCACCGCGCTCTTCATGTGCTCGGCGGTGAGCAGGTAGGAGCGCGACAGAAAATCAAACCACGGATTGGCCTGCCAGGCTTGGTCGGAAAAACGCCGGTCTTTCAATGGTTCGAGCTTCGGCCCCTGGCCCGATAGCGAGCCGACATACTGCTGCCAGAGCTGGCCGAAGTCGGTCGCATATTTGGCTTGCGCCTCGACCATTTTCGACGGATCCGCGATCATCTTCTGCACCACCTCACCGAAGGCCTTTTGCACGCCGAACTCGTCGTTCAATTGGGATTCGAGGTCAGCCGCCTGCTTTTCCATCATTTGCGGCGCGAGCGCGGCGACACGGCGGGTGACGTCGGCGACGGCGTCGGACAGCATCTTGGGGTCGAGGCCGGCGGGTGTCGCGGGCTGGTGGTTCATGCTGATTCTCCTGGATCTGAATGACTCATGCTCAGCGGCTTAGGGTAGCACTTCGGAGTTTCATGAACCTGACTGCGCAGGAGCGTAGCGTACACGACCCGTGTCCCTCGCAACAAGTCCTAAACCGATGCGTTGACCCTGCAATTGCGATCTCGACCAGGATACGAACCCCACGGATTGCGCCGGCACCAGCCTGACGAAGGTTGTTCTTATCGTCGCGCGCGCAGCTCACGACATCAGCAACCAGCGATTCGGCCCTCTTTGAATCCACGATCGCGAAAGTGGGCGTATGCCGCCTGCTCGTCGGCACCGGCGGTAGCCTTCACCTCAGGGTAGCGATTGATGTAGCACTTCATGTCAAATTTGGGGCTGGGCCCTGGCAAGCGCAAATCCTTGAAGCCCCAGTTTTGAAAGTGTTCCGCAGCCCAAATTCGCCCCAGGTCATCCGGCCGCTTGGCAGCCTCAGCCTTGACGTCCGCATTTTCGTTGATGTACCACTCGACGTCGAAGAAGCTGCCACTGCGGCCGTTTATCGTGGCAATCAGCTTTGCCAGAACATCTTTCAGGTATCGATTACTCCGGAAATCGCGGCCGTCGCGCTCCCCGAAAGACAGGAAGTGCTGCGTTGCACCGGCCAGATTGTTGGGGCCAAAGAGTGCTTTCACGTCGGGATAACGATTGAGATAGTCCCGGGGGTCGTACTGCATGGAGGGTTGCCGCCCCTCCTTTATGCCAAACCTGATCCAGTGATTGGCAATCGCCTGAGGGTCTGTCATCGCTGCGGCCACATCCGGATGGGCCTTTTTGTACCAGACCGTATCCAGGTAGATCACAGCCTTGTATCTTTCGTCTACTCGCGGAGGCAGGCCGGTCAGGCGGTAAACCGAAACTCCATCAAGTGTGTGCCATTGCGCACATGCCGCACCCGAGCCGAGCAGCAATGCGGGTAGCAAACACACCAGTCGCGTTAAGCCAAAAAACAGGTTGGGCACCTGATGCCCGCCAGCCCTAGCGGGCCGGAAAATCCTTGCAATGCCTCGACGGACTGCATCGACTGCGGCTTCAGTCGGCGCTTCCGGTTCGAAGCCGGCAGGCACAATGGCTTGGTGGGCGGTCATGCGGCACTTCCTGGAGTCTATCAGGACGCAAGAGTAGCACTTCAGGTTCTGGTGAAGCGGACTGTGCCGTCGCCATCGAGCGAACTCGTCAATTTTGCTTCGGCGCGCAGCAAATGCAGGTGCGCCAGCGCTTCGCCGATGGCAAAGGTGGTCTGGTGCGCGTCCAGTTCGCGGTGGAACATCAGCGGGATGATGTTGGCCGCGCTGCAAGGTTTGTCGCATGCCGCCAGTGTTTCGGCCAGGCGGTCGGCATGGTGCGAACGCAATTGCGCCACGCGTTCGTGTGCGCCGCGAAACAAGCGCCCATGTGACGGCAGGACCAGCACGTCTTCGGGAAGGCCTTCGTACAAGGTCAGTGCATCGAGAAACCATTTCAGGGGATTGGCCTGTGGTTCGTTCGGCCACACTCCGACGTTGGTGGAAATGCGCGGCAGCAGCATGTCGCCCGAAATAACCATGTTGAGCGCCGGGCAATACAGCGTTGCGTGTTCGGAGGAGTGGCCGAACCCGCAATGGACCAGCCAGGAGCGCCCACCGATGGTCAGGGTATCCCCCTCGCGCATGCGATGGAAGGTGTCGGGTACCGACGGTACCAGGGTGCTGTAGTAGCTCTTGCGGTTCCTGTCGATCTAAGCGAAGAAGAATGATTCCTTATCCGATTGATTTAAGAGCTTCGTTAGCCTCCTCCACGGTCTCTATGTTTTTAATCGTCAGGGATAATTTTGATTTCTCCTCCTTCAGACGACACTTGTGAGAATTTTTCTGGACATATTTCAGGATTCCCGAAAAAACCTCTGACTGGTAAAAAGGAGAAGCCGGGTTGCTCACAAAATATCCTATGAACCGGCCGTTCTTCATGAGGATTTTTTCGAATCCCAGTTTTTCTGCCTGCCAGCGCAAACGAATCGTCGAAAGCAATTCTATTGCAGGCAATGGCAATAAACCAAAACGATCGCGCAAGCTGATCTCAAATTCCTTCAATTTCTCTTCGGTACTTATATTGTCGAGTTCCTTGTAGAGTAACAATCTTTCGGATACGCTGTTTACAAAATCAGAAGGAAGAAGAATTTCCAGATCCGTGTCGATCTGGCAATCGGAGACAAATTTTCTGTTTTCCCGTTCCTGTACAAACAAATCGGAAAATTCTGTCTCCTTGAGTTCCTGAATTGCTTCATCGAGTATCTTATGATACATTTCAAATCCGATTTCAGAAATAAAGCCGCTTTGTTCACCTCCTAACATGTTTCCGGCCCCGCGAATGTCAAGATCTCTCATCGCAACATTGAAACCTGAACCCAGGTCGGAAAATTCCTCAATTGCTTTTAACCGCTGCTTGGCTTCATTGGTAAGTACCGATAATGGAGGGGAAAGTAAATAACAATAAGCCTTTTTATTT
>JANLTS010000674.1:0-2013 GCA_031363045.1 Hyphomicrobiales bacterium | reverse complement strand
CGCTGATGGCCTCGGCACCCACCGCTCTCGCGGGCAAGCTGGAAGTCCGCGGGCTCGGCATCGTCACGGTTCCGGCCGTGGCTGAGGTGGCGCTCGATCTTGTGGTGCGCCTAACGCCTGCTGCTGAAATCGAGCGCCTGCCAGACCTCGAAACCAGCCGTTTCGATATCCTCGGCGCAACCCTGCCGCTGATCCTCATTGACCCCGAAAAACCCTCTGCGCCAGCCCGAATCCGGGCGGCGCTGGACCATCTCGGCCCCCGTTAATGGCATATTGCATCGCTTCCGCGTTAGAGGCATTGTGCGCAACCTTCAATACGCCGGAGCGCGGAGTTTCAGTGTCACCATGATCGGACTCGTCCTGGTCACCCACGGCCGCCTGGCCGAGGAATTCCTTTATGCGCTCGAACACATCGTCGGCTCGCAGGAGGCGATCGAGACCATCGCCATCGGTCCCGATGACCGCATGGAGAACCGCCGAAACGACATTGCGGCGGCGATTGCCCGGGCCAATCAGGGGGCTGGCGTCATCATCCTCACCGACATGTTCGGCGGTACGCCGTCCAACCTCGCCATCTCGCTCCTCGAGATCGGTAAGGTGGAAGTCGTGGCGGGCCTCAACCTGCCAATGCTGGTCAAGCTCGCCCGCATCCGCAAGGACTATGCGCTGGACAAGGCTGCCACCGCAGCCCAGGACGCGGGGCGCAAGTACATCAACGTGGCCAGCCAGATTCTCGGAGACTGACGTGCCTGCTGTGCAGAAAGACATGGCGATCGTCAATGAACGCGGACTGCATGCGCGCGCCTCCGCCAAATTCGTCAAATGCGCCGAAGGTTTCGATGCGGACATCAAGGTGAGCCGCGACGGCATGACGGTGCCCGCCACCTCGATCATGGGCCTGATGATGCTGGGCGCCGCCATGGGAACGTCCATCGAGGTCGAAGCCTCAGGGCCACAGGCGGGCGCCGCCATTACCGCGCTGGACCAGCTCGTCGCTTCCAAGTTCGACGAAGATTAAAGGGCCACCCAAAGGGCGGCCCTTTACTGCAACGATTATCTTGCGGATCAGATCGACTGTTCGATCCAGGCCTGCAGCTGGTTCTTGGGTGCTGCGCCAACCTTGGTGGCCGCAACCTGACCACCCTTGAAAACCATCAGCGTCGGGATGCCACGTACGCCATACTTCGATGGCGTGCCGGGATTCTCGTCGATGTTCACTTTGACGATCTTGGCCTTGGGACCGAGGCTGGCGGCGATTTCTTCAAGCGCCGGGCCAATCATCTTGCAGGGTCCGCACCATTCCGCCCAGAAATCGACGACAACGGGCGTATCGGACTGCAGCACATCCTTTTCGAAAGATGCGTCGGACACCTTGTGGGTGGTCATGGGAACCTCTGGGACGTGGCGGAATCGCCTGGTTAAGTTACGAAGAAGGTAGGAGCCCCGCCCTTCAGGGTCAAGGGCGGCTCACGGAAAGCTGATCAGCCATGCCGTCCATGATCGCATCGGGGATCTCCATGACGCGCGGTGCGGCAGTCCACAACAGAACCAAGCGCAGGGGTTGTCCCGGATAGATGCGGCGTAGCGCATCGCGATATCCGGCCATCTGCAATATGTAATCCGGGTTGCAGGCCTCGACCGAGGCAGGAACTTCGCGGTCAGTCTTGTAGTCGGCCAGCAGAAAACCTTGTGGTGTTGGCACCAGCCGGTCAATGCGGCGGCGCTGGGCCGGGCCTTCCGGCACCTCAATCATCAGTGGCACCTCGGAAACGCCATCGGGCGACATGAGTTCTGCAAATGCAGGCAAGGCAATCAGGTCCGATAGCTCGGCAGCGAGTTCAGATGCTGCACCCACCCGGGCGATTTTCTGGGTGATGTAACCGTCCCAATCCTCAGGTTCCAGTTCCGGCAATTGCTGCAGAATTTGGTGGATCAAGATCCCACGCTCCACCTGAGCGGGGTCGCGCTTCGGTGGCCTAAGCTCAATTGGCTGCCAGTCACCAGAAACCCGGC
>JANLTS010000669.1:0-15636 GCA_031363045.1 Hyphomicrobiales bacterium | reverse complement strand
TGATCCGGGTTTTGGCGGCGGGGGTCAACAACACCGACATCAACACCAGGCTTGGCTGGTACTCGCCATCAGTGACGGCCGGCACCGATCAATTGAGATCTGCACCTGTAGAGGCCGCCATATCAGACGGCGGCTGGAACGGGGCCTCGCCCTTTCCGTTGATCCAGGGGACCGACTGTTGCGGCTTGGTCGTGACAGCGCCAAGCACGCACAGCGCATTGATCGGCAGAAGAGTGTTGGTGCGACCTTGTATCCGGCCTAAGGGTTTCTCTCAACCAAACGTCGTGTGGATGGCGTCCGACTTCGATGGCGCCTTCGCGCAATATGTCAAGGTTCCGGCATACGAAGTCTTCGCCGTCGACTGCACGTGGAGCGATGCCGAACTTGCCACCATCCCTTGCGCCTATGGCACGGCCGAGAACATGCTGCATCGTGCCGGGGTCAAGGCGGGCGAGCGGGTTTTCATCACCGGCGCATCAGGTGGTGTCGGCTCGGCGGCCTTGCAACTGGCGAAGCGGCGCGGTGCGCATGTCATCGCGTCGACCAGCCAATCCAAGATGGATGCCGTCAAGGCCTTGGGTGCCGATGCCGTGGTGGGCCGCGGTGCCGAAGCCATGGAATTGCTGGGCGAGCAATCGGTTGATGTTGTCATCGACAATGTCGCTGGCGCTGATACCGGATTGTGGATGAAGCTCCTGCGGCGCAGTGGGCGCTATGCCTCATCAGGAGCCATTGCCGGGCCCATGGTGCAAATGGATTGGCGCGATATCTATCTGAAAGACATTACGCTGTTCGGCTGCACGGCGTGGGATGAGCCGGTGTTTCCCAATCTCATTTCTTACATTGAGCGCGGCGAAATCAGGCCGCTGCTGGACCGCACCTATTTGCTCGCCGAGATCGCCGAGGCGCAGCGCGATTTCGCCAGGAAGGACTTCATCGGCAACCTTGTTCTCATTCCGCCTTCTGATTAAGTGCCGGTGCGAACCTCACAGTCAGCACCGGCTTGCGCATTACTTGCTCGGAAGCATCACCGTGTCGATGACATGGATGATGCCGTTGTCGGCCATGATGTCAGCCGTGACGACGGTGGCGTTGTCAACGGTCACTCCGCCCGCACCCTTGGCAATCGCCAGCGTGCGGTCGCCTGAAGCCTTCAGTGTACGGACATGGAAGGGGCCGCTGAGCATCTGGTTTGAGGCCAGTTTGCGCGGCAGCACATGATACAAGAGGATAGCAGCGAGCTGGTCCTTGTTCTCGGGCTTCAGCAGGTTCTCGACGGTGCCGGCGGGCAGTTTGGCGAAGGCTTCGTCGGTGGGAGCGAACACGGTGAGGTTTTCACCTGTCGCCAGCGCATCGGCAAGGCCCGCGGCCTGGGCGGCGGCAAGCAGGGTGCCGAAGCTGCCCGCACCCTGGGCCGTCTCGACGATGTTGGCGGCAGACGCCGCGGTGAAGGACAGGCAAAGCGCTGCCGAGGCAGCCAGAATCATCTTCTGCATGGAAGTCTCCGGATTATGAGTTCGTTGTTGCTGGAAACGCCGTCATTGGTTCCTCCGCCAAGCGCATCCAGCCGCCTGAAAACGGAAACCCTGTATTATTGGATGACATGGCCGGTGGCGCCGGACGTCACATGTTCGTGAGAATCCGTGAGCGTTGCATCCAGCGGCGGTCGATCAAGCGTTCAGGGGCCGGCGCGCAGGCCTCTCGCGCTGGCATAGGCGAGACATTCCGCCCACGGACGAATGGAGGCGCTGGTGGTGGGAGAATGGAGTGAGGTGGCGGCAGCCGCGTTGCCGAGGTCGAGGCATTTTTGCAGCGGCCAGTTCTCGTGAATGCCGAGCAGCATGCCGGCGTAGAATGCGTCACCGGCGCCGACCGATCCAGCGATCTCGGATTGCGGAATGTTAACAGACGGGCGCCTGGCGATCTCGCCTGACGCCGTCACCGCCACGGCGCCATCGGGATGATGCACACCCGCCAGTTCGGCGACACCCATCTCGAGCAGCTTGCGGCACGCGGCTTCGGCTGCGTGCCAGTCGAGCCTTTCGCCATTGGTGATGGCGATGCCGGTGATGCTGCTCGCCTCATAATCATTGACGACGAAATAATCGCAATGCGGCAGACAGCTGGGCACATGGGCGCGCAGCACGTCGGCTGGGACCGGACAAAGTTCGAGGCAGGTTTTCATGCCTTGGTTACGCGCGGCCTTCAGCAGCACCTGCCAGCCGCCACTGGCATCAAGCCCTCCTGCCACGCCGGGGCTGCCGAGATAATAGAGCTTGGCAGTGCTGCCCGCCGGCGGCAGCAGATGTTCGACCGTCATCAGGTTGTTGACGCCCAGATGAGCGAAGAACGTCCGCCTGCCGGTATCGATGCAGGACATCACATGCGTGTGGCTGGTGATGGCGCCGTGGACAATCGCCACATGAGAGGTATCGAGGCCATAGCTGCGAGCGCTGGCCAGCATGACCTCGCCATAGGTGTCGTCACCTGCTGCCGCCAGCAGGGTGACGGGAAACGGGGCTCCGAGTTTCAGAAGCCCCGCTCCGGCATTGTGTGGAGGACCTCCGGCGGCATATTCGGTGCGGGCGATGAAGGCGAGGGTTTCCTCATCCGGCCAGTGGTCGATGATGTTGACGATATCGAGGACCACGATGCCAGCGAGGACAATCCCGCTGCGTGTCACTTCTTGTAGCCTTCGAGCACCGCCTCGGTGATCGCCATGTCATCGGCCAGCGGGCGCTTGGGCGGCAGTTTCTTCTTGGCCAGCGTGGCGTGATAGGCCTTCACCGCGTCAGCCGCCGAGATATCGCCCTGCAACACCGGGCGGAACAGCGCCACGAGATCGAGCGGGCTTTCGGCCAGGTTGATCTTGCGGCCGAAGAGGGCAACGCGCGCACCGGCCTTTTCGCCTTGCGCCAGAAGCTCGAAGCAATCGCGGGTCGTTCCGGCTGAGCCACCTAGGATGCCGATGATGAGCGACGGATCTTGCGTCGCCAGTTCCTCCATGGCGGCGCGGCCATTGAAGGGCATCTTGAGGAAGGCCGGGCGTTCGGCCTTGGAGACGCCGGCCAGCACGCGGATGATCATGTCGTTGACGAAGAAGGGCATGAAAGCCGGATCGAGATTCTGCGGCGCGTTGGGATTAAACACTTCGAGGAAGTGGCGGAACTTGTTCTTCTGCGCATCGGCGCGAAATTCGGCATAGGCTTCAACCGTCGCGTAGTCGCGGTCGAGAATGTTGTTGAAGGTCACCGAGTAGAGGCCGAGATCGGCGAACTTCCGGGCATGAGCGAGGCTGGCGCTGCGCCACGGCCGTGACGGTTCCTTGGAATAGCTGCTGCCGCGCGGCAGCCAGATGTCGGTTGTGTCATTGGCGCGAATCGCTGGAGTGACGGCGGATTTCGCGAACAGGCCAGTGGCGGCAAGCGTCTCGATGTTCGAAACCGAGCCCAGCATGATGTCCATCTGCTTCTGCTTGACGATGGCGCGGATCGAGTCGAGGAACTGCGGGATGGACCGATGCGGGCCTGACTGATCGCGATAATCGATGGCCCCATTGCCACGGGCGCCGAAGGCGTAGTCCGGGTCCTTGGCGTCGGCGAGGATGAAATCGGCCGGCTTGTACTTGCCAGCGGCAATGGTTTTCAGCTTCTTGTCGAGGGATTTCACGGGATGGTGGCCCTTTTGATGGTATGATGAGTTGCTGGCCCTATCTAGCAGCCGTCACGGCAACATCAACGCCTGATTGCCAGCGCTCACTTCATTCCTGCAATGAAGAAACGCGGGGTCGCGCCATATTTGGTCATTCCGGCGTTCTGGCGGCCTTCGGTCAGTTCGGAAACCCGCACGGTGACGGCCTCCTCAAGCTCCGGAATCGACAGGCGGCTGTCATCGCCATAGATTTTTGGATCATCGAGGATCGACAGCAGCGCCTCAGTGAAAGCGCCGTTTTCCCAGTCACGGCTTTCGAGCGAATCCTCGCGGCCCTGGGACGACGCGAACATGACGATGCCGGCGGTATCCTGGGCCATGTCATTCGACGCCCTTGTCATATCGACCGCACCCTCGATACCAGCGCCTGAGCGGCAGGTGTCCATCATCAGCACGACGCGGCCCGGAAGATTGCCGAGGACCTTGCGGATCAAGCGTCCATCGACGGCAGTGGCCTCGAGCAGGTCGGCATCCATGGTGGAATCGGCGGCGAGATAGAAGAAGTCGTAGGACGCGTTGGTCATGCCGTGTCCGGCGAAGAACACCAGCACGGTGTCTTCGGGGGCGGCGCGCTTCTTCAGCAGCACCAGCTGCTTTTCGATGGCGGACTTGGTGGCGGCGCCGTCAGCCAAGGTTTCGATATGGACTGTTTCGTAGAAAGCGCCTTCCTGGGACTTGAGTTTGGCGCCAAGGTCTTCCGCATCCTTGGCGGCGTAAGCGAGCCGTATGTCCTTGTCTTCATAGTTGCTCACCCCAACCAGCAGGGCATGAAGCTTGTGGCGCTTGCCGGTGTCACTCGCGCCTGCCCACTTAACCGGAATGATCGCCGCCGGGCCCGGTTGATCGTCGATATAGGCGATGAGGCTCACCTCGACATCGCGCGTCGGCAGGGTGAGGGTGACGCTCAAGTCCTCATCCAGAGGATATTCGGCTTCCACAGCCGAGGCGCCGCGCGTTGCCACCGGCCTGCCGTCCACCCGCACATCGAGCCTCGTCACCGCCCGGCCGGTGGGAGAGGTGAGGCGAAAGGCAATGCTGATCTCGCGGGTTTTCGCCTCGATGCTCCGGGTGTCGAGCAGCGGTTCGACGGTGGCCGGCAGCATGGCCTCGATCTCGCCTTCTTGCGGCTTGCGGCTGGCCGCGGCATCGGCTGCCGCCACTGCCTTGGTTTCGTCCTTCGTTACCAGCACCTGCTGCACCACATCGGGGCGGTAGAAACGGTCGCGGAAGCGCGAGACGGGATAAAAGGCCGGAGTCTCCTCCCAGGTCTTGCCATTCACATGCCAGCCAATGAGGTCCTCGGCACCGGGAGAGGCGGCGTAATAACCGGATGGCGTCCAGGCAATCCAGCGTTTTGACGGTACGTGGACGAACAGCGCCAGCAATTCGGCGCCATCGTGCTTGCGATACCAGCGCAAGGTGCCGTCATCGAAGGCGGCAATGACAATCTCGCCATCGCCTGAAACATTGACGCCCCAGCAGGTGCCATAGTTGCGGGCCCGCCACACCAGGCCGCCATCGGCATCGAAGCGTGTGAGGGCCCAGCTGCTGCCGATGATGAAGCTCTTGTGATCGGGCAACACGGCGACAGCATGTGACATGTCGGCGGGCCGCAAGGCAATCGGCTGGCCTGCCAGTGTGGGTTCCCGCGAATCTTCCCAATTGCCGAGCGGCAGCGATGTGCTGTCGGGTGCGGCGAAGCCCACAGGCGGGCTCGCCATAGGCTCCAAGGTGAGCAGCGCGGCGTCGAACAGATAAGGGTCCTTAGGCCCGGCATCGAGGCCGAACCACACGGCACGGCCATCAGGGGCAAGCTTGAAGTTGTCGCCGAGCTTCACCGTCATGTTGGCGGACACGGCGCCAAAGAACGCCCCATTGCCGCCAAGCGTGCCAACCGAAGGAAGTGCGGTAGCATAAGCAGCACCGGAATCCGGCAAAGTTACCATGTCGAGCATGCTGCCCATCGTGTCGCCCAGCACTTGCGGCTGGCCCTTGCCCTGATCCGCAAAGGCGAAGATCAGGAATGGATCGGGGTCATTGATAAAGTAACTGCCGCTGGCATAGAGCGCTTCACCATCCGCCGACCATGCCATCATGCCGAGATTGCCGCGCGTGACAAACTTGGTATCAACGCGGTGGATCAGTTCGAATCCCGGCAACGAGAGAATGTCGATCCCGGCATGATCGCGATAGCCCAGCGCCAGGCGTTGGCCATCGGTGGTGATCGCCAGCGTTTGCGCCACAGCACCTTCGGGCAAGGGAAAAAAGGCAACCGGCTTGAAGTCCCGGTCATAGATGTTGAACTGACCATCCTCGGTTATGACATAGAGCGATCCTGCGGGATCGAACTCGAGATCGAAAACCCCGGCATTATATTGCGCGGCGCGCCGCATGGGGCCGGTGAAGGGCGCCTGCCACAGGGCAACGCCGCCCGTCTCCGCCATCCCCACCGCGAGGCGCTTGCCATCAGCCGAGAAATCCAGATCGTAGATGACATTGGGCAGCGGCCCGAGGCGCTGCGCGAGTTTGCCGCTGATCGTATCGAAGAGATAGACATAGCCACCCATGCCGTTGATCTCGCCATCAGCATCGAGCCCACCTGCCGCCAGTATGCGGCCATCGGGCGACAGGGCGACGGCATAGGCGCGGCCGCCTTCGCCCTCCGACATCGGCAGCCGGAAGGTCTTGAGCAGGCGCTTTTCGGCAACACTCCACAGCCGCGCCGTCTTGTCCTCCGAGGCCGTGGCGATGAGTGAGCCATCCGCACTGACATCAAGCTTGCGTATGGCACCCGTATGCATCCCCGCATCGACCACCAGAAACGGCCGCTGTGGAGGTTCCGCCGCACGGGCGTTGGCGGCGAAGAGGATGAGCAGGAGGAGTGGCAGGATGTAGCGCATGGCGGACAGTCTAGCCTGCCGGGCGAAGTGTGCAACTGGTGGGGCTTGATGACTTTCCTTCACACTCGTTCCGCGCGGAGAAGGATGAAAACGATGCTGTTGACCATGCACTGTAACTTTTCTGGGCTTCCTTAGTGGTGTATGCAGCCGCCGGACTTTCCTCCCGCCCTCCGCCAGAGCAGAATGGACCCATGACCCATCTCATCATGATTCCTGCCCTTGGTTGCGATGACCGGCTTTACTCCGGGATCGCACCGCTGTTGCCTGCCGATGTGCAGTCCACCACCATCATCCCAGATGCCTCGAGTTTCGAGGTCTGCGTGGCCGATGTGCTGGCGCGTGCGCCGGAGCGGTTTGTCATTCTTGGCACGTCGTTTGGCGGGCGGGTGGCGATGGAGTTGGTGCTGGCGGCGCCGGGTCGTGTGGCGGGGCTTGTCGTCATCGGGGCGGGGCCGGGGCCGGTGGCGGATGCCGTCGCTGGTGCCAAGAGGTCGGAGCGGTTGCGGGGTGGCGAATTCGAGGCGGTGATTGCCGAGATGGGCGCCATCATCGCGCATCTGCCGGGTCCACGAGGGCCTGCTACGCGTGAGGCATTCCTCGGCATGTGCCGCACGCAAGGGTCCAGTCTCATGGCCCGGCAATCGGACGCGCTGGCCAAGCGCATCGATCTCTGGCCGAGGCTCCATGAAATCTCATGCCCGGCGCTGCTGCTGTGGGGCGTGCATGACCAGTTTTCGCCCGCCGCCGATGGCTTGCGCATGTCAGCGTCTGTGCAGCGCGGGCGCTATGTGGAACTGGCGGAGTGCGGTCATTTTCCGACGCTGGAATATCCGGACGAGACGGCTGCCGCCATCGCGCATTGGCTGGCGGATATGGGGCTGGCCGCTACTTGAGGCTGGCGAGATATTCGCCGATGGCAAGGAGATCGGCCTCGGGCAATTTCGACATGTTCTGCTGCACTTGACCCATGCCGCCGGACGACACCTTGTCATAGCCCATGATCTCGCCGAACTGCAGGGCGGACGCGATATCCTTGGCATCCTTGTAGCGTTTGCGTTCGACGAGGCTGCGGAGGCTCGGCACCTTGCCTTCGCCTTCGGGATGGGGGCCGCCCTGGAAGGCCTTGGAATTGTCACGCGCCATCGCGAAGTTGCGTGGCGTGTGGCACTCGGCGCAATGGCCGGGGCCGTTGACTAGATAAGCGCCGCGATTCCACACTTCGGACTGGGCCGGGTCCGGCTGCCATTTGGCGGTGTCGAGGCCGATCCATTTCCACAACCCGATGCCACGGCGGACGACGAAGGCCAACGGCAGGTCAGCATCGCGGGCGGGCGAGGCGACTGCGGGCAAGCTCGCCAGATAGGCGCGGATGTCGAGCACATCCTCGGTCTTCATGGCGGCGTAGGATGTATAGGGCAGCGCCGGGATCAGATGCTGGCCGTTGCGGGCAATGCCGCGCTGCACGGCATTGACGAATTCGAGATCGGTCCATTGGCCAAGACCGGTTTCGGCGTCAGGCGTCAGGTTCGGCGGGTAAAAGGTGCCGACCGGCGTTTTGAGGGCGAAGCCGCCCGCAGGCAGGCTGGCGTCGACATCCTTCAAGTCCGATGAAGGCTTGTGGCAGGCGCGGCAGCCAGCGGCATGGTAGAGCTTCTCGCCATTGGCGAGGTCGGCGGTGTGCTGCGGCAGGTCAGCGACGGTCAGCGGCTGTGGCGCACTCAACAGCCAGAACGCCGCCAGTCCCAGCACTGCAAGCAGTGCCAGGACCGACAGATTGCGTTTCGAAAACAGTTTCAGTGCATCAGCCCTTCGGACGGCGGAACTTCTCGTGGCAGCCCTGGCAGGATGCGCCAAGTGCCGGGAAAGCGGCCTTGAAGGAAGCTTCATCAGCTGAACCCTTCACCGCCTGATAGGCTGTGTACCATGCGCCGCCAGCGGCTTCCCAGCCAGCGGTATCTGTCCAGATTTCGGCCTTGGCGAAAGTCTCGACGGTTTCGCCCTTCTGGGTGTCGGCGCCCCACCACTTGGCCCAATCGGCGCAAGCGGCATCTTCAGCAGTCAGAGACGCCTGAATGGCGGCGTTGTCATAGGGCTTCTCGCCCTTGATCATCGGCACCATCACGCCCATCGAGGCGCCATGCGCCTTCATGCAAGCCTGACGGCTCTTGATGGAATCATCAGCCGAAGCAAAGGCAAACGTCGCGCCGAGGCCCAGCGCCACAACGCTTCCGAGAGCCGCCAATTTCCAGGTATTTTTCGCCTGCATTCTTTTTTCCTCCGCCATGTTTCAAAATCGGGAATGCTCCCGCAACAGGGATACACGCCAATAGTGTATCTTCTTCCATCACAGTTTCGTGTCAGTCAAGATGGTTCAGGAATTTTTTACCCTGCCTTGAAGTTGCCTGTTTGGCGACAATGCGCCGCCCGATCCTGCACGCATGTTACCCCGGGAACGCCATGAACGGCGGATGAATGTTACATTCGGGATAGGTTCAAACCCACGGGCTTAGGGTGTCTTTAAGTTCAACGCATTAAGATAGAGAATTGTGAACAAGGTGGAAGACATGGGACAAACTCTAACAGCGAAGCCGGAGCAAACGGCCAAGCGCAAGGCGAAGCTGAGCCCGGAGCTCAATGAATTTCTTCACATGCTGAAGTCGCTCGAAAGCGAATTCGATGCGGGTCCGGCAAAGCGTTGATTCAGTTGCATGCGTGTGACGGCAAGCAGGGCGGGAGTTTCCCGCCCTTTGCTATTTTACTGGGCCGTTCAGCCGCGCAGTTCGATGGCCGTGGCACGGCCCGCGGCGAGCAACAGATTGAGGGCTTCGCCGCGCGCCTGTTCGGAAAGGGCTGCCTGCACGGTTTGCGCGGCGGCGGCGAGGCGGGGCGCGGCATAGGTCCGCCCGAGATTTGCCAGCTTGGCGGCAAAGACCAGGATGGTGTCATGGCGCTGGCCCGGCGGAATATGCTCGAGCTGGTTGATGCAGACTTCGATGTCGCGGCAAGCGGCGGCCGAAAGCTCATCCCAGATGCTGGCGGCGATCCCTGAGCGCAAGGCGGCGCGGGCGTGCTGGTCGATGACCGGCGGCACGATTGGCATCAGGCCGGCGGCGTCCTGGCGTTGCCAGAGCAAGGCCGAGCGGACGGCGTCATGGAGTTCGTTGCGGTTGGCGGGCTTCGGCAGGGCAATGTCGAAAGTGTCATGCCAATGGCCGGTGCGCATCGAGTCGGCCAAAAAGGCCGAGAGCGCCATCAGCGGCGTGCTGCCCGCAGCGCCACCCATGTTGCGGATCGAGCGGGCGGCGGTGATGCCGTCCATGATCGGCATTTCAATGTCGAGGACGATGACGTCGAAGTGGTTTTCGCTGGCGCATCTGACCGCATGTTCACCGTGCACCACGGCTTCGACATCACAGCCCATGCCTTTCAGCATGGCGGATGTCACAATTCGCACCGGATCGTAATCCTCGGCCAGTAGCAGTCGTGGCCTGCCGCCACCTTGAGCCCGCAACTGCAAGGATTTGCGTTCAACGCCAGCAGTTGCGGCAAGCGGTTGTGCCATTATCCGTTCCAAACCCATGTCTCCACCAGGTTCAGGTTAGCGGTCAAAAGGTTGTCGATTGGTGCATTGTTAACGCTGGCTGGCGGTTTGGTTAATGCTTTCCGAAAACTTGGAACTACTTGGTGCCGAACATGCGGTCGCCGGCATCGCCGAGGCCCGGCACGATGTAGCCGTGACCGTTGAGATGGCTGTCGACGGCGGCGGTGAAAATCGGCACGTCGCCATGATCGGCGGCAAACCGCCTGATGCCTTCGGGCGCCGACAGCAGGCAGACGAGGCGAATATCCTTGGCACCCTTTTCCTTCAGCCGCTTGATGGCATAAGAGACGGAATTTCCGGTGGCCAGCATCGGGTCAACGACGATCACCGGGCGTTCGGCGATGTCTTCCGGCACCTTCATGTAGTATTCGACCGGTTGCAGCGTCTTGGGGTCGCGGTAGAGCCCAATGTGGCCGACGCGGGCCGAGGGCATGAGATCGAGCATGCCTTCGAGCAGGCCGTTGCCGGCCCGCAGGATCGACACGACCACCAGCTTCTTGCCTTTCAGGATCGGCGCTTCCATTTCGGCCAGCGGGGTTTCGATCGAGTGCATGGTCATTGGCAGGTCGCGCGCCACCTCATAGGCGAGCAGCAGGCTGATCTCGCGCAACAACTGGCGGAACACTGCCGACGGCGTGTGCTTGTCGCGCATCAAGGTGAGCTTGTGGAGGATCAGCGGGTGGTTCACCACATGCAGGGTTTTGGGCAGCGCGGTATCGGGCGATCCAGTCTGGGCCATGGGACGTACTCCTCTTCATCCTTCGTTTTGCGTTCAAGAGACCACCATTTCAAGGCTTGGGCGCGGTCATCCACGGTTTTGCGCCATCTGCGGCAAAACATGCCTTGCGAGCCGGGCTCTGATACCTTATATCAGTAATCAATTCAGTTACAAAAAAGGATAAGCCATGGCTGTGGCTCACCCTATCGCTGCCGGAACCCGCATCGGGCACGTGCACTTGAAGGTTTCGAACATCCAGCGGTCGCTGGATTTTTATGTCGGCGTGCTGGGCTTCGAGTTGCAGCAGATGTATGGCCACCAGGCGGCCTTTATCTCGGCTGGCGGCTACCATCATCATATCGGCCTCAACACCTGGGAGAGCGAGGGCGGTTCACCGCCAGCGCGGGGAACCACCGGCCTGTTCCATGTCGCCATCCTCTATCCGCGACGGGCCGATCTCGCGGACGCGCTGAAGAGGCTGGCCGCCCACAACATCGCATTGGATGGCGCATCCGATCATGGCGTGTCGGAAGCCCTCTATCTGCGCGACCCCGACGAAAACGGCGTCGAACTCTATTGGGATCGGCCAGAAGCCCAATGGCCGCGAAAGCCCGACGGCAGCATCGAGATGTTTACCCGCCGTCTCGACCTCGACAACCTCATCAACAGCAAACCTTAAGGGAGACTGCCATGACGAAAGTTCTCGTTCTCTATTATTCCGCCTGGGGCCACATGGAACAGATGGCCTATGCCGCCGCCGAAGGGGCCAAGGAAGCCGGCGCCACGGTCGATGTGAAGCGCGTTCCGGAACTGGTGCCGGAAGATATTGCCAAGTCGATGCACTACAAGCTCGACCAGAAGGCGCCGATCGCCAAGCCGGAAGAACTCGCCAATTACGATGCCATCATCTTGGGCAGCGGCACGCGCTACGGCATGATGACAGCACAGCTCAAGAACGTCCTCGACCAGACGGGCGGGTTGTGGGCGAAGGGTGCGCTGGTCGGCAAGGTCGGCTCGGCCATGACATCCTCGGCAACCCAGCATGGCGGCCAGGAATCGACCATCCTGGGGATGCACACCGTCATGTTGCATCATGGCATGGTCATCGTCGGCCTGCCCTATGCCTATCAGGGCCAGATGGGCGTCGACGTAATCCGCGGCGGCTCGCCCTATGGCGCCTCGACCGTCACTGCCGGCGATGGCAGCCGCCAGCCAAGCGCTCAGGAACTTGAAGGCGCCAGGTATCAAGGCAAGCACGTGGCGACGATTGCCGCCAAGCTGGCTGCGAAGTAAGTTATCAGCAAACAAGTCCAGCGTGAACGTCTTCTCCCGCATGCGGGAGAAGAAGGGACCCGCGCCAGCGGGGAGATGAGGGGAGGCGGGGAACGAAATCTGATCGCCCAGTTACCCTCACCTATCCCACCGCTTCGCGGTGGGCCCCTTTCCTCTCCCGCTCTGCGGGAGAGGACATTTCGCTGATTGACATCGTGATCGCAAGTTTCACTGTGCAGCCAGCGCTCGCGGCAATTCTTCCGCGAAGATGGCGAGGTCGGCTGGCGTTCCCACCGTCACGCGGATGCAGCGATTGAGCGGCGCCACACCGGGCATGCGGACGAAAACGCCATTACTGACGAGCCGGTCGAGCACGGCCTTGGCGTAGGCGCCATCCCTGCCGCAATCGATGGTAACAAAGTTGGTGGCCGACGGCAGGGGCTCAAGACCATTGGCACGGGCAATCGCCGTGATGGCATCGCGCGCGGCAGAAACTTTTCGTACCACATCGCGTAGATGATCCTGATCGGCAAGTGCGGCTAAGCCCGCTGCCTGGCCGATGCGGGTGACGCCGAAGTGGTTGCGGATCTTGTCAAACGCCGTGATGAGATCGGCATGACCGATGGCATAGCCCAGCCGCATGCCTGCCATGCCATAGGCTTTCGAGAAGGTACGGAAGCGCAACACATTGGGGTTTGAGACATCGAGCGGCGGCAAGGTGCCTTCAGGTGCAAACTCGCCATAGGCTTCATCCAGCATCAGCAAGGTGCCATCGGGCAAATTGGCGATGAATTCATTCACCACCTCGGCCGGCCAATGGCTGCCCATCGGATTGTCGGGGTTGGAGAAATAGATGAGCCGGGCGTTCTCAAGCCGTGCGAGATCAAGCAATGAAGCAGGGTCTTCGCGGTCCTTCACATAGGGCGTGGTGACCAGCCTGCCGCCATAGCCATGAACATGAAAGTTGAAGGTCGGGTAGGCGCCGAGCGAGGTTGCCACCGTCACGCCGGGTTCGACAAACAGCCGCAGCGCATAGCCAAAGAGGCCGTCGATGCCTTCGCCCACCATGACATTCTCAGGCTTCACGCCAAGATGCGCTGCCAGGGCGCGTTTCAGATCATGGTTCTCCGGATCGCAGTATTGCCAGACATCGCCTGCCGCCTCGCCGATTGCGGCGATCACCTTTGGCGATGGCCCGAAGACGCTCTCATTGGCACCGATCCGTGCACGGAACATTATGCCGGTGCGGCGCTCAAGCGCTTCGGGACCGACGAAGGGCACGGAGGAGGGGAGCGTTTCAACCAGCGGCGTGAAGGGCAGGGGCATGGCGCGGCCTCAGACGTATTTCCGCCAGTCGTGCTCTTCCTTGAAGCCAAGAACTTCGCGGGCCTTGCGGTTCGAAAGTGGTGCCTCGTTGCCGGTCATCGGGCGCTTCAGCGGAATCTGCGGCACGTTCTTCTTGAGGAACTCGGCCGTTCCTTCCCTGGTGGTGATGGTGTCGTTGACGGCGTTGAAGACCTGGAAGCCCAGGCCATCCTTCTGCAAGCAGAGATGCACGATCTGGCCCAAGTCGCGGGCGTCGATATAGCTCCAGGCGTTGCGCTTGCGGGTCATCGGCTTGTCTAGGAAGCCCTTGAACATCGGATATTCATGCGGCTCGATGACATTGCCGATCCGCAGCGCATAGACGTCGATGCCATAGCGCATGGCGAAGGCCTTGGCGGTTTTCTCGTTGATGAGCTTCGACAGACCGTAGGAATCCATTGGGTCGATGTCATAGTCTTCCTCCAGCGGAAACTGATGATAGTTCTTGTCGCCCTCGGCAAAACAGACGCCATAGGTGGTCTCGCTCGAGGCGATGATGACCTTGCGGATGCCGAGCTTGGCCGCCGCTTCGATAACATTGTAGGTCGACATGACATTGACCTGATAGGTGGTGTTATCGGGGTTGATGAGCACCCGCGGCACGGCGGCGAAGTGCACAACGGCATCGAGCTTGGCCGGGCCCTTGCCGGTCTCATAGCCATCAAAACCAAAATGCATCGAGAGCGCGTTGAAGACCTGACCTGAATCGGTGACATCGGTGATCAGCGTGTTGACACCGGCGCAATCCAGCGGCTTCAGGTCGAGGTTGAGAATGTCATAGCCCTTGGCCTTGAGCCATGACACGACGTGCTTTCCGGCCTTGCCCGAGCCGCCGGTGAATACGATGCGCTTGGTCATGATGAAATCAGTTCCTGCATGAAGTGGATGTTGCCGGCTAGTTGTTAAGTGACAATGCCAAACAATGGCAAGGGCCAACGGAGTTGGAGAGCCTGATATGGCGGCAAAGGCGGGGTTAATCCGCAGTTGTCCGGACCGTGAAAACCAGAGGAGTTCCGTGAGGCCTGCCGCAACCACGTTCCTTAGGTGAATCGACAGCTTTGGGCGGCATGATTGCGGCATGCCAGCATGGCTAGTTTCTCGGACCCAACATCCGTCAGCTTTTCATGCCGCCTTGAGGAGATGCGGAACCTGTAGCGGCCTGTTCATCGCCTTGGGTTCTGGTAGTCTCCCCGTCACCGCGCGGGGAGAGGGTTGATGTGGGATGTTGCCTGCCTGGGTGACCTGGTCGTCGACCTGGCACCACATTCGAATTCGCAAGGGCAATGGCTCTATGCGCCGCATCCGGGTGGCGCTCCCGGCAATGTGGCGGTTGGTCTGGCACGCCTTGGCCGCAAGGCGCTGATGCTGGCCAAGCTCGGCGACGAGGCCTTCGGACACATGATTGCCGCAACACTCGACTGGCATGGCGTCGATACCGCCGGGGTCACGTTTGCTGCTGGTGCCAAGACAAGGCTGTCCATCGTGACACTTGATGCCGCAGGCGACCGCGATTTCATTTTCTATGGCGACAGCCCGGCCGATCTGTTGATTGGTGCCGGCGATATCCGTGCGGAGTTTATCACCGACAGCTCCGTCCTGCATGTGGGTGGGCTCTTGATGGCGGGTGTGCCGTCGCTGGCGGCTCAGGAGAAGGCCATCGGCCTGGCGCGTGCTTCTGGCCGCGCGATTTCGGTTGATCCGAACTTCCGGCCGTCGCTGTGGGCGGACCATGGTGCCATGCTGCAGGCCGGGCGGCATCTCGTGGCGGCAGCGGCAATCGTTAAGCTGAGCGAGGAGGAGCTGTTTTCGTTGGTGCCCGGCCAATCGATCGAGACTGCTGCCCGGGCCTTGTGGCACGATGGCCTCACGCTCATGGCGGTTACCAGGGGTGCTTCAGGTGCCGTGATGTTCACTGTTGACCGGACCTTTTCCTGCGGCGGCTTTCCGGTCGCAGCCGTTGATGCCACGGCAGCGGGTGATGCCTTCATGGCGGCGCTGCTGTCAGGCCTTCTCGATATCGGCATGGATGTGACGGCGGAAGACCGGCTCGGCCACATCCTGCGCTCAGC
>JANLTS010000625.1:0-4587 GCA_031363045.1 Hyphomicrobiales bacterium | reverse complement strand
GCCTGCGGCAGGATGCCGAGCACCGCCTTGCCGATCATCGATTTTCCCGCACCACTTTCGCCGACGAGGCCATGAACCTTGCCCGCCGCGACATCGAGCGACACATCGCGCAGCAGACGGCCGCCGCCTCTGATGCGCAGTTCCAATCCGCGGATCGACAGAAAACTCATCGTAGCACCGGGTCGAAACGGTCCTTCAAGCCCTCGCCCAGCTGGCTGAAGGAGAGGACCGTCAGGAACAGCGTGAACAATGGAAACACCAGCACCCACCAGGCCTGATGCACCGATGTGCGGCCTTCGGCGATCATGCCTCCCCAAGTCGGGTCATCTGTTGAAATCGACAGGTTGACGAAACTCAGGATCGCCTCGACGATGACGGCGATGCCCATTTCGAGCGTCAGCAAGACCACGATGGTTGGCAGCACGTTGGGCAATATCTCGCGCAACATGGTGCCGATGCGGGTGCGGCCGGCGACGCGGGCCGAGGCGACGTAATCCATGGCGCCCTGCGTCATCGCTTCGGCCCGCACCACGCGGGCAAAGCGCGTCCAGTCGATGACCACGATGGCGATGATGATCGAGGACAGCCCGGGTCCGAGAACGGCGATCAGCAGAATCGAAAACAGTACCGGCGGAAAGGCCATCCAGATATCGATGAGGCGCGAGATCGCGATATCGACCCAGCCGCGCAAGTAACCGGCGAGCAAGCCCAGCGTTGCGCCGAAGAGGCAGGTGAGACTGCCGGCGATCACCGCGACGCTCAGCGCCACGCGGCTGCCATGGATGATGCGTGACAGCACATCGCGGCCCAGACTGTCGGTGCCGAGCCAGAAACCAGGCTCGGCCCCCTTGCTCCAGAACGGCGGCAGGCGTCCCATCATCAGGTCCTGGGCCAGCGGGTCCTTGGGCGCAATCCAGGGTGCGCCGAGTGCCAGGATAAGCAGAAGCCCCAGCCACAAGCTTGACAGCCACAGCCGCATGCCAAGCCGGCGTTTCACTGCGGCGCGCCCGTCAAGCATGGCGGAGCCTCGGATTTAAGGCGGAGTACAGCAGATCGACAATCAGGTTCACGCCAGTGAAGATGACCGCGAACAGAATGACGATGCCCTGGATCAGCGGCAGGTCGCGGTTGATCACCGCGTCGATCGCCATGTTGCCGAGGCCTTCATAGGAGAACAGCCGCTCGATGATGACGGTGCCGCCAATCAGAAACGTGAATTGCACGCCGACCAGCGTCAGGGTCGGCAGGATTGCGTTGGGCAGCGCCTCGCGCAGGATGACATGGTTCTCGCCATAGCCCTTGGTGCGAGCCAGCGTCACGTAATCGAGATGCATCGTCTCCTTGAGACTCTGTTTCAGCAATTGCCCGATGACGGCGGAGAGCGGAATCGCCAGGGCAAGGGCTGGCATAAACATGTGGCTGACGATATCGGCCCACAGATCGAAGCGCAGCCGCAATACACTCTCGAACAGATAGAAATTGGTGCTGAACGGCAATTGCAGCGACGGCGTCACGCGCCCCGAGATATGGAAGACCGGGATCAGCACGCCGAACAGCAGGATGAGAACGAGGCCCCAGAGAAAATCCGGAACCGACAGCGCCATGCCGTTGCCGATGTCAATCGCGCCCTCGGTGCGGGTACCGCGCAATCGTGTCCCGGTCAGTGCAGCGAAGCCGCCCATGATGATGGCGATCACCAGCGCCATGATGGACAATTCCAGCGTTGCGGGCAGGCGGCCCAGGACCAGATCGAGCACGGGCTGGCGCGAGGTGATGGACGCGCCGAAATCGCCGTGCAGCACGCCCGCAATCCAGATCAGGAATTGTTCGGGGACCGGCTTGTCGAGGCCATAAAGTGCTGTGAGACGCACGACATCGGCCTCCGTGGCAGACGGCGGCAGCATCATGGCGATGGGGTTGCCGGGCACCACGCGGATCACCACGAAGACGATGACGGCGACGCCCAGCAGCGTCACGGCGGTCGTCAACAACCGCAGGAAAATGGTCCTGAGCAGTGCCATGTGAAAATTGGGGCCGCCGATGTTGCGGCAGCCCCGGTTCGCGTCAGGCACGCTTCATCAGGTGCGGCAGCAGGGCGCCTGAGGCGTGCGGTGTTACCACAACACCCGGCACATGCAGGATCGGTTGCACATATTGCAGCAGCGGGATCACCAGCGCGTTCTCGGCGACATAGGCATCGACAGCTTTCCAACCGGCAATGCGCTTGGCCTCGTCCTTCTCGCCCCACAGCGGGCCGATCATGTCAATCAGGTCCTTGCCGTCCCACACCGAATGCGGCGAGGGTCCGAACATCGCAAAGCCGGTCGAGGTGGTGGGATCGCCAACCGAATTGCCCCAGTTGTAGAAAGCAGCAGGCGTCAGCTGATCAGCACCACGCAGTTCATAATGCTTGGCGATTTCATAGACCTCGATCTCGGCCTCGATGCCAACCTTGCGCCACATGCCGACGATGGCCTGCACCATCTCATAGTCCTTGGGTTTGAAGCCCTTGGTGGTCTGGATCTTGAACTTCGCAGGCTTGTCGGGGCTGAAGCCCGAGGCGGCCAAGAGCTTGACCGCCAGATCGGGGTCATAGGCAACCGTGATCGCGGCATCATAGGCTTCGTATTGCGGTGTCTCCAGCGTGTCGATCTTCACACCATAGCCCGAGAGCAGGCGGTCGATGATCGTCTGCTTGTCGATCGCATGGGCGGCGGCCTTTCGCACATTGGGATCGAGCATGACGTCAATGTCGTTCAAGAAGATCATGCCGATGTCGGAGATTGGTGCCGAGATGCCTTTCAGCGGGCCAGTCTTCAGACGGTCATACTCTTCGTAGGGCATTTCGAGTGTCACGTGACTGTTGCCGGATTCGACTTCGGCGACACGGGCTGCCGCATCAGGCACAAACTTGATGGTCACGGTGTCGAATTCGGGCTTTCCGCCCCAGTAATTGGCGTTGGATTTCAAGCGGACAAAGGCGTTGCGCTCGAACTTCTCGACCATATAGGGGCCGGTGCCGATCGGTGCTGCCTCGAAGCCTTCGGCTCCTACCTTCTCGTAATAAGCCTTGGGGAGCACGTAGCCGGTGAGGAAATACATCCACTTGAAAATGGTGGGCTCGAAGCGGGCCACATCGGCGGTCACCATGTTGCCTTCGGCCTTGATGTTGGCAAGCGTCGACCAGATGAACTGGATCGGGTTGCCGGTCTTTTCGTCAGCGGCACGGGTCAGTGACCAGGCGACGTCCTCGGCGGTGAACGGGCTGCCATCATGCCAGGTGACGCCTTCGCGCACCTTCATCATCACCTTGGTGCGGTCGTCGTTCCAGCCCCATTCGGTCAACAGGCCGGGGGCGGGCTTGAGGTCAGGCTGCTGCAGGATGAATTGGTCGAACACCGATTGATAGAGACCCTGGATAGTCGGGTTGACAGCACTTGGTCCGACTGTCGGGTCCCATGACGGCAGGTTGACGTTGTAGGCGATAATCAGTTCGTCCATTGCGGCAGCATGGACGGGCGCCCCCAAGGCACTGAGGCCCAAGGCGGCGGTCGAGAGTTGCAGCAGATTGCGGCGGTTCAGGTTCATGGACGTGGTCTCCCTCAGGTGGTTTTTGGTTGTTGCAGTTTCATTGTTCAGGCTCCGGCGAGTTGGCGGGCGAGCATGTAGCCGGAACCCGCGCCGGTGCCAGCGCCCGGCCAGACGGCGGCGCCCGTCAGATGAAGATTGGCGATGGGCGTTGAGCCATCAGCATGGCCGCGCGCCGGGCGAAAAACAAAATGCTGGCTCAGATGATGACTGCCGCAGAGTTGGTCGCCACTAACGAGATTGGGATTGTCGGCTTCGAGTTCGAGCGGCGTGACCACGCGGCGGGCGAGGATGTTGGCTTTGGTTCCCGGCGCGTGGGCTTCGAGGATATCGAGGGCGCGCTCGGCAAATGGTTCTGCCGCGTCCTTCCAATTGGTCGTGCTGATCTCACTCTTGGCATCGCCCTTGATCTCTCCCGGCGCCATTCGGACTTGCAGCCACAACGCGTGCTTTCCCGGCGGCGCGCGTGCGGCATCGAAGACGCTAGGCTGGCCGACGACGAGGATCGGCTCATCTGGCAGAAGGCCAGCCTTGGCCTGCTGGTAGGTGCTGGCCATCTGGTCGAGGCTTGGTGCGATGTGAACATAAGCAAAAGACTTGAGGGCGCTGCCTGCACGCCACTCCGGCGATGCAGCCATCGCCAGATGGATCATCATCGTTCCGGGAGCGTGGACGAAACTGGTCATCGCCGTATCGAAGGCCTGATTGATGCCACCTGTCAACCGCGACAGGGCCTTGGGCGCCACCCCGGCGATCACCGCCTTGCGGGCCGTGATGATGCGGCCATCTGCCAGTTCGATGCCTGTAGCCCTGCCACCGTCATGGATGACGCGGGTGACCGTGGCGCCACATTCCACCGTGCCGCCGCGTGCCGTGATGGCGGCGGTCGTGGCGTTCACAATGGTATCGGCACCGCCTTTGCCGATGACCATGCCGAAGGCCTGGCCTGCCATCCCCTCGAGATAAGGAAACAGCGCGCCGCCGGCGATATCGGGCGCG
>JANLTS010000623.1:0-2094 GCA_031363045.1 Hyphomicrobiales bacterium | reverse complement strand
GTCGCCGTCGAAACCGCCGAACAACACGTGACCCTCCTCGCCACGCTTGTGCCACTTGCCGGCGGTCTGCAGCACCTGCTCGATCTGCGGATGCATGAAGTCGGACGAGGTGACGAGGAAGTTGATGTCCGGGTTAGCCTGGAGCGCGTTGGTGAGGCCGGCAAAGGCCTTGTCGGCATTCCATTCGGTCGAGACGCGGGCCACCACTTCAATGATGTCGGCGTTCTTGTCGACGACGTCGAAGAAGCCGTCACGGCGTTGAATGGCGTTCACGTCTCCGAGATCGCCGATCAGCAGGCAGGCCTTGTACTTGCCGCCCATCTTCTTGGCTTCGTCGACGAGGAACTGGACGGTGTCGGCCATGATCTTGCGGTTGTCTGCCTGGATCGCCACGGAATAGGCGTCGCTTTCGGCCGGCGGCCGGTTGAAGTGCACCATCGGGATGCCGGCTTCATTGGCCGCGCGGATGGCCGGGATAACGGCTTTCGAGTCAGTCTGAATGATCAGGATGCCATCGACCTTGCGGCCGATCATGGCCTTGACGTGCTCGAATTGCTTATTGTCGTCGAAGTCCGAAATGTTCTCCAGCGTCTCCCAGCCATTCTCCTTGGCCTTGGCACGCATGATTTCGATGCCGGAGACCCAGAAGGGCGAAACAAGACTGTCGAACAGCAGGGCAACCGTCTTGGTGCCAGCCGCCTTGACCATGACAGGCATTCCGAGAGTGCCAGCGGCCAGCAAAGCGCCGACCGTAAAATCGCGACGAGTAATCTTCATTTTTAGACCTCCCATGAGTGGGCAGCACCTTCTTCGGTGTGCTGCAAGCACCGAGGGCATTCGGCGCACGGAAATCTTGTAAGGTCGCAAAAGTTGTTAGACAAGTCGTATTCGTGAATTTGTTAGACAACTTTTCGGTTGCGTGTCAGGTATGCAATTATGACAAGGGAAGATGTTCTGGTGCAATTGCGGGTGTCTGCAAAGACACCTGCGGCCGAAGAGATTGCACGGAATTTAGCGGCGTCGATCCGCGACGGTGTGATCGCCGCCGGCACAAAATTGCCAACCGAACAACGGCTCAGTGTGCAGTATGGGGTTAGCCGTACTGTTGTGCGGGAGGCAATTTCGCGTTTGAAATCCGATGGTTTGGTGGAGTCGCGCCAGGGCAGCGGCGTGTCTGTCATCCCCGCATCGCTCAGAAGGTCGTTCAAGCTCCACGGGGCGATCCTGGAGAAACAGCAGGTCATCGAGCTGCTGGAACTGCGACAGCCGCTCGAAATGGCCTCAGCACGGCTGGCGGCAGTACGGCACACACCGCAGGAATTGGCTGAAATCGCCGATGCGCAAGACAGAATGAAGGAATCGGAGGATTGGAGCGACGAAGGCGTGCAGGCCGATCTCGATTTTCATCACGCCATTGCCAAGGCTACCGGTAATCCATTCTATGCCGATTTCATGGCATTCCTGGGCGGTGCCTTACATGCAACCATTCTGACCGCGCGATCGGAAAGCAAGAATCCCAACATCAAGGACATCACATTGCGAGAGCATCTGAAAATCGTCCAGACCATCGCAGCGCGCGATCCGGATGCGGCAGGACAAGCCATGCTGTTGCACCTGCAGGGCGCAAGTCAACGTATGACAGCCGGTTGAGCACCCTTCACGACTCCATGTAGAACTGCTCTGCCGGGGTAAGCCGGCCACGCTGCCCGGGACAGCCGAGAGCATGACGATGGTTGGTGACGCAAGGGAGGCCCACGACGGGGCATTCTGCGCGATTCAATCCAAAGCGAAGGATAGTATGACTATTATAGGAATTGATGGCGGAGACGGAGTCCGCCACACCAGCGTCCGCTGTGATTTTCTGCAGTTCGTCAACGTTCGATATTTCATAGAAATTACATCCCTCTCTGTACATTCTCAATCGCCAATGTCCGTTAGCGTTTGCCTCAAACCGTCCTTTATGGTAGGGCAGACGGTAGGGCACAATGAGTTTTCGGAGATACTGCGATGGCCGGGAAACTGCACAAGCTGAATGCGCGTCAGGTCGAAACCCTCACCAAGCCGGGGCGCCATGCCGATGGCGGCAACCTGTAC
>JANLTS010000602.1:0-6114 GCA_031363045.1 Hyphomicrobiales bacterium | reverse complement strand
CGACAACCAGACTGGTGAGCAGGGCATCAAACAACTGGCGGCGGAGCTCCGAAACATCGGCAATCAGCACCACCTGGCCGACGCGTTCGCCGGCCTTAATGATATCGGCGGCCACCGGATAGACGCCGTTGCGCAGGGCTTCGAAAATGCCGATGTCGGCCTTCAGCGCGGCGCTCTGCAAGATGACAGCACTGCCAAAGGAAGCAAAGGCCAGACCGTTCTTGTCAAGCACCGCGGCGTAAGAGATTTCCGGCAAACGGCTTATTGAACGCAATACGCGGAGCGATTCCTGGGCATTGCGGTTGACGACGTGGTCCGCCAGGGCCGAAGCAAAAACGTAGCCCGTCGCCTCGAGTGCTCGCTTGCGATTGGCGAAGTCGCTGGTCACGTCATTATAGGCGGTGATCGCCGAGATCAATCCGACGGCCAGGATGACAGCAAGGCCGACAACAGCCGATATCCGCTCGCCGATGCCTCTGCCTCGCATCGCTAATTGTGCCGGCCGTTCAAATTGTACCGATTTCATGCCAGTGGGCTTAACCACAACTGGTTAAAAATCGACTCCATTGCCCGAGATTACAATGCCTTAACTTCGGGTCCGCTAGGCTTGGGTAGAAAGGCTGTGGCGAATGACGCTTTTGACTTCGACTGGTGGCTGGCCGGCTGCGCATCGCCGCAAGGTTCTGCTGGTCGATGACGACGCGATCCTGCTGGAAGTGATGACCGAGCAGGTGTTGACGCTCGGCTGGGATGCTGTCAGCGCCGGTGATGGCAAGGCCGCCCTGGCGCTGTTGTCGCACGAGACCGTGGACACGGCGATCATCGATATCAGCATGCCGGAACTGGATGGTTTTGGCTTGCTACAAGAACTGCGGCAGAATGCCCGCACCCGCGATCTTCCCGTCATCGTCTGCACCAGCCACAATGACCGTGAAGCCATCGACCGCGCCTACCGGCTTGGCGCATCTTCATTCCTCACCAAGCCAATCAATTGGCCGCAATTCCTGCATCACGCGCAATTCGTCATGCGCAACGGCGATACCGAAAGGGCGCTTCGGTTAGCCAAAATGGAAGCGCAAGCTGCCAGCCGCACGAAAAGTGCCATGTTGCAGGTGCTCAGCCATGAAATGAAGACCCCGCTTGCGGCGCTCACCGGCCTCACCACAGTGATCGACAACCAGCTGCGTGGCCGGTGCGAACCCGCCATCAGCCAGTACCTCGAGCATGTCGTCGATGCATCGCAGCGCCTCAACGTCATTGTCAACGATATCATGTTGCTGGCCAAGGCGGTTTCCGGCAGCAAGCGCCAAGAGTTCGAAGTGACCACGCTTGACGAGATTCTCGCCGATGGGCAGCTGGGTCTCAAGACCAAAGCCGCCCAGCGCAACATCCGCCTGCTGACCCGGCCGATGGCGCAACCGGTACATCTGGCATGTGACCTCCGCCTGATCCATCAAGCTGTCGCGAAACTGATCGACAATGCCATCAAGTTCTCGTTCGAAGGCGGGATTGTCGAACTGTGGGGGCACATTCGGGTAAACGGCACCATCGTTGTTTCAGTGAAGGACCAAGGTCCAGGCTTGTCGCCGCAGAAACTCAAGGATTGCCTGCAACCTTTCGTGCAGGAGAACAGCAGTTACGCCCGCCCCGCAGAGGGGCTTGGCCTGGGACTTCCCATCGCCAAGGCGATCTGCGAGGCGCATGGTGGCGAACTGGTTATTCAAACCGCCGCCGGCCATGGATTGCTGGCGGCAATCGTGCTGCCGGCGTCTCTCCTCGTCAGACAACCTGAGCTGAAACATGCCTAGGGTGTTGAACAACCTTGCGGCGTCCTGTGCAAATGTCAAAGGCGGCATCGCCATCAGCTTTGCCATGACGTTACCCGTGGTGCTCGCTGTTCTCGGGCTTGCGACCGATTACGCGATGATGACCAAGGTGCGACAGGATCTGCAACAGGCCGCCGATGCGGCGGCGATCGCCGGCGCCCGGGAAATTCCATTGGCAATGTCGAATGCCAAACAGGTGGCAAGTGCGGTCAGGGCGTTTGCGACCTACCGGCTGACGGAAGATTCGACCGCCACCGACGCCGACCTGGCAACCGGCAATCTGTCGATGGACATTGAGGTGATCGATGACTTTTCGGCGGTGAGAGTGACGATTACTGAGACCTGGACGCCGTTCTTCCTGCATTTCATCGATACTGGCGTAACCCCGATCATTGTGACGTCGCAAGCCCGCTATGTCGGCCGTAACAACATCTGCGTGCTCGGCCTTGATGATGGAAAGTCCACAGTCTACCTCGACAAGGACGCGCGGCTAACTGGCTCCAACTGTGGCGTGTTCTCGAATTCCACCAACAAGTCAGGCCTGACGGTCGATTCAGGGGCGGTTCTTTCGGCGCAGATCATCTGTTCGGCCGGCGGGGTATCGGTCAGTTCTTCGGCCACCGTGACACCTTCGCCCATCACCGACTGCCCGGTTGTCGAAGACCCTTTGGCCAAGCGGGCTGCGCCGGACTTCGGGGCGTGCGACCATACCGACATGGTGCTTGACAGTGTTGCAACAACTATCAATCCGGGCGTCTATTGTGGTGGCCTGAGGCTCAAGGGCTCGGCCAACGTCACGCTGAACCCTGGAGTTTACGTGATAAAGGATGGCGCCATCGATGTGGATGGCGAAGCTTCGATCTGCGGCGAGGGTGTCGGCTTCTATATCACTGGAGAAGATGCAGCGGCCACCAACTTCAAGCCGAAGACCCATATTTCACTTACAGCCCCCAAGGACGGGCCGATGGCAGGGCTGCTGATTTTCGAAGACCGGACGATCACCAAGAAATTGAAACACAAGATCACCAGTGATGACGCCCGGGTCTTGTTGGGCACGATCTATCTCCCAGTCGGCTCGCTGGTGATCGATGCCAAGAAGCCGGTGGCCGATCAATCGGCTTATACAGCGATCGTGGTGCAATCGCTCGAACTCAACATGGGACCCAATTTGGTGCTCAATGCCGATTATGACATGACCGATGTGCCGGTGCCTGCCGGGATCGCCGGTTCGAGCCAGGTTGTCCTGTCGAACTGAGTCGCGGCCGCGCCGCTGGCGGTTGAATTGCTTTTTCCGATCAATCAGAACGCTATAATCTATTTTTCCGATAACTGTGCTAATGGCAAAGTGGTGCCGGCAGCGTTTGATTGGGGAAGTTCAGGCCATGACGTCGAAAAGCGGCAGCGTTTCGGGGCGCGATCCGCGCTACGATATCTTGTTCGAGCCCGTCAAGATCGGGCCGGTGACCGCCAAAAACCGTTTCTACCAGGTGCCGCATTGCAATGGTGGGGGATATCGCGACCCATCGGCGGCGGCTGAAATGCGGAGGGTGAAATCCGAAGGTGGCTGGGGCGTCATCTTCACCGAACAGGTGGAAATCCACCATACATCCGAGATCACGCCGTTCATCGAATTGCGCATCTGGGACGAGGACGACATGCCGGGCCTCGTCAAGATGGCTGATGCGATACATTCCAATGGCGCGCTGGCGGGGGTCGAGCTTGCCTATAGCGGCGCCAACGGACCCAATCTCTACACCCGCGAGGTGCCGCTGGCGCCGTCGCATACGCCGATCCTGACGTTCACCAGCGATCCGGTGCAGGCACGCGCCATGGACAAACAGGACATCCGCAACCTGCGGCACTGGCACAAGCTGGCCTATCGCCGGGCGAAGCGCGCGGGCTATGAGATTTTGTGCCTCTATGGCGCACATGGCTTCGGGGTCATCCAGCATTTCCTCAGCCCACGGACGAACAAGCGGACGGACGAATACGGTGGGTCCCTCGAGAACCGCTCGCGGCTGCTGAAGGAACTGATCTCGGATGCCAGGGACGAAGTTGGCGACACCTGCGCTATCGCGGTCAGGCTGTCGCTTGACGAATTGGCGGGTGAGCAGGGCTTTTCCAACGCGCAGCTACGCGAGATGATTGCCATGCATGCGGAGTTGCCCGATATCTGGGATTTCGCGCATGGCACGTGGGAGGCCTGTTCCGGCACCTCGCGCTTTACATCCGAAGGTGCGCAAGAGGACTTGATCCGAGGTCTCAAGCAATTGACGCCGAAGCCGGTGGTTGGTGTCGGGCGATTTACATCAGCCGACATGATGGTGCGGCAGGTGAAGCAAGGATTGATGGATTTCATCGGCGCAGCACGGCCTTCGATTGCCGATCCCTTCCTGCCGCTGAAGATCGACGAAGGCCGCATCGAGGATATCCGCGAATGCATTGGCTGCAACATCTGCGTCACCGGTGACATGACCATGTCGCTCAGCCGCTGCACGCAGAATTCGTCGTTCATGGAGGAGTGGCGGAAAGGCTGGCATCCTGAACGCATCAAAGCGAGGACATCGGAGAACAAGGTGTTGGTTGTGGGCGCGGGGCCCGCGGGACTGTCCGCCGCGCATAAGGCGGGACTGCGCGGTTATGAGGTGGCGCTCGCCGAGGCCGGTACAGAGCTTGGCGGACGGGTGTCGCGTGAGTCCAGGCTTCCCGGCCTCAATGCCTGGGCCCGCGTGCGCGATTATCGCGCCGGGCAAATTCAGAAAATGACCAATGTGAATGTCTACCGTGACTCGAAGCTCTCGGTCGATGACATCCTGGACTTTGGCTTCGAGCATGTGGCGATTGCCACGGGGGCGACGTGGCGGCGCGATGGGTTGGCGCGCTACAACTTGATGCCGATTACGATTGATGCGGCCATGCCGATCTTCACACCTGACGATCTGATGGTGGGTGCGCGGCCAGCGGGCCATGTGGTGATTTATGATGATGACCACTATTACATGGGCAGTGTGCTGGCCGAACTTCTGGTCGCGGCGGGCAATCGCGTGACGCTGGCGACGCCTGCCAACAAGGTGGCGGATTGGAGTTTCAACACACTCGAGCAAGGCACGATCCAGGCGCGGTTGCTCAATCTTGAAGTTGATGTGCGGGTGACGCGCGCGGTGACGGCGGTGAAAGCCGGGGCGGTGACATTGACTTGCACTTATACCGGACGCGAAGAAGACATCGCCTGCGATGCGGTGGTGATGGTGACATCGCGGCTGCCGGATGATGATCTCTATCTTGGGCTCAAGGACCGCGAAGCCGAATGGCCAGACGCTGGCATCGTGTCGGTCAAAGTCATCGGTGACGCCAATGCGCCGGCAGCTATTGCATGGGCGACCTATGCCGGGCATCGTTATGCCGAGGAACTGGAGGCGCCGCCCATTGGCGATGCACTGCCCTTCCGGCGCGAAGTTGCAAGGTTGAAGGACTGATCATGGGATTGCTAAATGTTGCCATCACCCAGATGGCCTCGGAGAATGACTGGGGCAAGAATTGCGACAAGGCCGAACGCCTCGTGCGGGAAGCTGCCGCCAATGGTGCGAAGCTCATCCTGCTGCAGGAATTGTTCGACGGCGATTACTTTTGCATCGAACAGCACATAAAGTTCTTCGACCAGGCGCATGAACTTGATCAGCATCCGACGGTGAGGCGGTTTGCGGCGCTGGCGAAGGAGCTTGGCGTCGTATTGCCGGTGAGCGTCTTCGAGCGGGCGGGGCCTGCGCATTACAACACCACGGTGATTGTTGATGCCGATGGCCGCCAACTTGGTTTCTATCGCAAGACGCATATTCCGGATGGCCGGGGATATCAGGAGAAATTCTATTTTAGCCCGGGCGACACCGGCTTCAAGGTGTGGGAGACGGCGGTTGGCAAGATCGGTCTCGGCATCTGCTGGGACCAGTGGTTTCCGGAAACGGCGCGCGCCATGGCGCTGATGGGGGCGGAAATCCTGCTCTATCCCACCGCCATCGGCTCCGAGCCGACGAGTCCCGGTTATGATTCCTCGACACATTGGCAGAACACAATGAGGGGCCATGCGGCGGCCAACATCATGCCGCTGATGGCCTCCAACCGGGTGGGCAAGGAAACCGCACCCGATGGGCGTTCCGACACATTCTATGGCCGCTCCTTCATTGCCGACCATCAGGGCGAAAAGATTGTGGAGATGAACCGCGTGCAGGAGGCGGTGAGCCTTGCCAGTTTCGATCTCGATATGATCCGCGAGTTGCGGCGCACCTGGGGG
>JANLTS010000593.1:0-2424 GCA_031363045.1 Hyphomicrobiales bacterium | reverse complement strand
GAGCAGTCCGGTGTCCAGGTGGGGGAGTTTATAGTGAGCCGCCAAGCGCTTTGCGAGCGTGCCCTTGCCCGAAGAGGTTGTGCCATCGATCGCGATGATCATGCGCTCGCCTTCACGATATCCGCGCCGAGCGCCGCCATGTGATCGAAGAACTCCGGATAAGACGTTGCGATCATGGCGATGTCGTCAACAGCAACCGCTTGCTTGGCAGCCGATCCCATCACCAGCGCCGACATCGCGATGCGATGGTCATGGAGCGTTGCTACAGCCCCGCCCCCGGGCACGCCGCGAGCGCCCCGTCCGGTCACGATAAAACCGTCCGGCAACTCCTCGACCTCAACGCCGTTGACCGACAACATTGCGCAGATCGCCTTGATCCGGTCGCTTTCCTTGACCCGGAGCTCAGCTGCCCCTGTGACCCGGGTCTTGCCCTCCGCAAACGCCGCCAGCACCGCGAAGATTGGCAGCTCGTCGATCATTGAGGCGACAAGATGTGGATTGAGGGTGATGCCCTTGAGGCGCGACGCCGAGCCGGTCTTGGCAACTGTGACCTCGCCTGTCGCCAGACTATCGGCAGCTGTGCGGATATCGGCGCCCATCTCGATGGCGGCTTCAAAGAAACCGCCACGGGTCTGGTTGTCGAGCATTCCCGTTACCGTGGCGCTGCCCCCCGCCGCAATCAGTCCCGCCGCGATCGCGAACGCTGCCGAGGATGGATCGCCTGCGACCCTCGCCGCCATGCCCTTCAGCATCTGTCCACCGCGCACGGAGATAGCCGGTCCCTTGTCGGCTCGCTCTTCTACGCCAACCTCAACGCCAAAAGCGCGCAGCATCCGCTCGGTGTGATCGCGCGTTGCCTCTTTCTCTTCAACCACTGTCACGCCCCGAGCACGCAGACCTGCTAGCATCACGGCGGACTTTACCTGCGCCGAAGCTTCAGGGGGCGCATAGCGAATTGCGGTCAAATTTCCGCCCGAGATGACGGCAGGCAATTTTCCACCGGCAGCGGTCTTGGCCTTCACCCCCATCTCGCGCAGGGGTTTTAGCACCCGCTCCATCGGACGGGAGGAGAGCGAGACATCGCCCACGAAGCAGGCAGAAACATCATGACCGCCGACCAGCCCCATCATCAGCCGAGCGCCGGTGCCGGAATTGCCAAAATCGAGATCGCCCTTCGGATTCGAGAAGCCCTGCGCGCCTACGCCCCTTATCCGCCAGGCGCCCTGCCCGGTGCGTTCGACATCGGCGCCCAGCGCCTTTGCAGCCTTCGCTGTGTTGATGACATCCTCGCCCTCAAGAAGGCCGGAGATGGTCGATTCGCCCTCCGCCACCGCCGCCATCATGACAGCCCGGTGCGAGCAGGACTTGTCCCCTGGGGCGCGGATCGCTCCTACGATCTGGCTCACCTGACTGGAGATCGCACGCATCGCTTTGGAAAGCCTTTCAGGCTGCCAGTGGAAACCCGCGCCGGCCCGTCTGGACACGACAGAACATGGGCGCTTTACAGGGTCGCACAGACATGGCAAGCGCCCGACCCAAGCATGGGGAAATGACCTTGGCTAATACCGACCTCGGCGAGAAGCATATCTGCCCGGAATGCGGGTCCAGATTCTACGACCTCGGAAAGAACCCTCCGACCTGTCCGAAGTGCAAGACAGTCCTCGAAGTGACTGCGGAGCCCGTGAAGCCCAAGCGGGCCGCTGCGGCTGCAAAACCCAAACCTGCTCCCGACAAGAAGGCGGCGCCCGTCGATAAGGACGAGGACGATGAGGAGGAGGATGAGGATGACGAGGAGGACGACGAGGATGATGACGACGAGGATGACGAAGACGACCTCGACGATGATGAGGAGGAAGTCCTCGAAACCGAGGATGAGGAAGAAGAAGGCGTCGTTGCGCCGGTCAAAACAAAGGCCAAGGGCCGTGATTTTGTCCCGGGCGAGGATGATGACGTCGACGACGACCTGGAAGACGATGATGACGATGATGATGACGACGACGACGATGATGATGACCTGACGGTCATCGATGAAGACGATGAATTTGAAGACGAGGATCTGGAAGTGAAAGACGGCGAAGAAGAATAGAGGCGCTGGTCTGTCAGCCAATGGAACGAACGGCCCGTGAATCAATCACGGGCCGTTTTCATTTGGGCCGGCGCATGAGGCGAGCGCGGCGGCTTTATGGAAGACATGAAATCAGACGGATGGTGGAGCCAGACGGAATCGAACCGACGACCTCTTGCATGCCATGCAAGCGCTCTCCCAACTGAGCTATGGCCCCACTTCCGTGGTCAGAATCCAGACCTTGCAGCCTGGCCCGATTTGGGAGCGCGTTGCTTATACCGCGCCTCCGGCATGATCAAGCGGAGAAAAGCGCGCGGCTTTCAGGGCTCTGCGAAAGTCTCTAGGCCGCGTCTATGGCG
>JANLTS010000144.1:0-19637 GCA_031363045.1 Hyphomicrobiales bacterium | reverse complement strand
TCCATCCGCCTGCGCCGCAATGACGAAGGCCTGTTCCTGCACTATCACTGCCGCTGCGAGCCGGAGCAGACGGTGGAGCATGTGCATGACGATATCGATCGCATCGAGGCCAGCCTGAAGGAGCACTACCCGGATATTCGCCGCGTCATTGCCCATGCTGAGCCCATCGGCGTTGAGACGGATGCCCCATGAGAATTATCACGCCATCGCAATTCATTGCGATGCCGTGGAAGAACGGCCTTGGCACGACGACTGAAATTTACCGTGCGGATAATCCCAGCGGCGAAATGGAGTGGCGTGTCAGTATTGCCGGCGTTGCAACCGATGGCCCGTTCTCGGCATTTCCCGGTTACGACCGCCACATCATGGTGATTGACGGCACAGGCATGGTATTGAAAGGCGGACCAGCGGGGGACATCAGCGTTGCCCCGGCTTTCACATCCGCCAGTTTTTCTGGTGATTGGGCTATTTCTGCCAGGCTGCTTGGTGGCCCAGTCCGGGATTTCAATCTCATCGTCAAACGGGACTTTGGCCATGGCGAACTCACCAACACTCTGGTGCTGAAGCCCTACAATGTTGCAGTCGAGGACAATCCGCGGCTCATTTACCTGTTGGCTGGCCAACTGTCGCATGCTGGGCAAATCGTAACGGAAGGCTCCGCCCTCCTGTTCAACCCCGGCGAACGTGCGGACTTGACGCCCATCGGGGGGTCGGCCCGGATCGCGCTGTGCCGAGTTCGGCGGTCGGTAACTCAATAGTCTTCTGGAACCGTCTCGAATTCTGCGGATACTTTGGACAACTCGCGGATGCGCGCGGTTTCACTGTCGGGGACGTCCACCCGGTTGGCAACAGCGAAGGCTTCGTAATAGGAGTATTCCAGTGGAACCATCACCTGATAGAGTTGTACGGATTTTGCCATGTTGCGAAGTTCGAGGATCATGTCGGCGATGTATTGCGCTGTCTCGCGCTGCCGCGTGATCGAGGTTGTTTTACCATCTGGACTGGCTGATTCTTCAGAACTGCTCGTTATGCGTGAATCATGAAGCGAGTCTTTGGCTCTAGCGATTACCATTTTTTCTAACCTTGAATCAATATGACCTTGCGTTATTGCAATACATGATTGATTTTGATTAATGTAAGCATTCTTAGGTTGTCGTGAGTGGCAATCGGCAGAATTCCGCTATCCTTGCGATCCCGGATCGATGCCTATATGAGGCCTCGAAACCCGATCAGGACACTAAATGACCGTTGTCGTCGTCGAATCTCCGGCCAAGGCCAAGACCATCAACAAATATCTCGGCAAGGATTTCACCGTCCTGGCCTCCTATGGCCATGTCCGCGACCTGCCCGCGAAGGATGGTTCGGTCCGGCCTGACGAAGATTTTGACATGTCCTGGGAGGTCGATGGCAAGTCGGCCAAGCGGCTGTCAGATATTGCGGCAGCGCTGAAAGGCGACGACCGGCTTATCCTTGCCACCGACCCTGACCGCGAGGGCGAGGCCATCTCCTGGCATGTGCTGGAAGTGTTGAAGAAGAAGGGTGCGCTGAAGGGCAAGGCGGTGAGCCGCGTGGTCTTCAACGCCATCACCAAATCCTCGGTGCTGGAAGCGATGCAGCACCCGCGCGATATCGATGCAGCACTGGTCGATGCCTATCTGGCCCGCCGCGCGCTCGACTATCTGGTCGGCTTTTCGCTGTCGCCGGTGCTGTGGCGAAAGCTTCCAGGTTCGCGCTCGGCTGGCCGCGTGCAGTCCGTGGCACTCCGCATCATTTGCGACCGTGAACTAGAAATTGAAGCCTTCCGCGCCCAGGAATACTGGAGCATCGACGGCACGTTCACGACGCCGCAAGGTGCCGAATTCCAGGCCGGGCTCAGTTCCATTGCCGGAAAGAAGGTCGCCAAGCTCGACCTCAAGGACGAGGCCACGGCACGCACCATCGAACAGGCGGTGAAGGGCCAACCCTTCAAAGTCGATTCCATCGAATCCAAGCCCGCCAAGCGTCACCCCTACCCGCCGTTCCGCACCTCCACCCTGCAACAGGAAGCCTCGCGCAAGCTGGGCTTCTCGTCGTCGCGCACCATGCAGATCGCCCAGCGCTTGTATGAAGGTGTCGATATCGGCGGCGAAACGGTGGGCCTCATCACTTACATGCGGACCGATGGCGTCGACATGGCGCCGGAAGCCATCGCTGCCACCCGCAATGCTATCCTCAAGAATTTTGGCGAGCCCTATCTGCCGAGTGCGCCGCGCCACTACACCACCAAGGCCAAGAACGCCCAGGAGGCGCACGAGGCCATTCGACCGACTGAATTGTCGCGGCATCCTTCAGAAGTGCGCAAGATGCTCGATGAAGACCAGTTCGCGCTTTACGAACTGATCTGGAAGCGGACTATCGCCAGCCAGATGGAAAGTGCGGAGCTTGAGCGCACCACCGCCGACATCGGCACCACGGGCCGTGACGGCAAGCATTATTCCTTCCGCGCCAATGGCTCGGTGGTAAAGTTCGACGGTTTCCTCAAGGTCTATTTCGAAAGCCTCGATGACGAGGAAGACGAGGATTCACGCCGTCTTCCCGCCATGGCGCGCGAAGACTCGATCGGCGTCAAGAAACTCGAAGGTGTCCAGCATTTCACCGAGCCGCCGCCGCGCTATTCCGAAGCCTCGTTGATCAAGAAGCTTGAGGAACTCGGGATCGGCAGGCCGTCGACCTATGTCTCGATCCTCGAGACGCTGCGCATCCGCGGCTATATCCGCATCGACAAGAAGCGGCTCATCCCCGAGGACAAGGGCCGCGTTGTCACCGCCTTCCTCGAAAGTTTCTTCCGCTGTTATGTTGAGTATGATTTCACCGCCAACCTTGAAGAACAGCTGGATCGCGTCTCGGCGGGTGAGATCAACTGGAAGGACGTTCTCCGCGATTTCTGGAAGAATTTCACGGCAGCACTTGAAGACATCAAGGAATTGCGCGTCACCAATGTGCTTGATGCGCTGAACGATATTCTGGCGCCGCACATCTTCCCGCCGCGAGAGGATGGTGCTCCGGCCCGGTCCTGTCCATCTTGTGCCAACGGACAGCTGTCTCTCAAGCTCGGCAAGTTCGGCTCCTTCATCGGTTGCTCGAACTACCCCGAGTGCAAATTCACGAGACCGATGTCACCGGGCACTGATGGTGCCGACGCAGTGCCAGCCGACGGCGTGCTGCTGGGTGTCGACCCCGAAACCGGTGAAAAGGTCACACGGCGCCTTGGCCGCTTTGGACCATATCTTCAATTAGGTGAGGCCGCCGAAGGCGAGAAGCCGCAACGCGCCTCGATCCCCAAGGGCACAAAGCCCGAGGCGATCACGCTCGAAGAAGCGCTGCGCTTGTTGTCGTTGCCGCGCGAAATCGGTATTCATCCGGAAACCAAAAAGCCCATCGTCGCCAATTTCGGCCGCTTTGGACCCTTCGTGTTGCATGACGGCACCTATGCCAATCTCGACTCTCCGGAAGAAGTCTTCACCATCGGCATCAACCGCGCCGTTGACATACTGGCCGAGAAAAAAGCCCGTGGCTTCCAGCGCCCCAAGGCTGGTGCGTTGAAGGATCTGGGAGCACATCCGTCGGGTGGCGGCAATATTCAAGTAATGAGCGGCAAGTACGGCGCCTATGTCAAATTCGACAAGGTCAACGCCACGCTGCCCCAGGGTTCCGATCCGTTGGCGCTGACTTTGGAAGAAGCCGTGGCGCTGATCGCCGCCAAGTCCGGCAAGGAACCAGTGGTGAAGAAGAAAAAAGCCCCGGCCAAGAAGGCGGCAGTGAAAAAGGCTCCAGCAAAGAAGGCAGCGAAAAAAGCTACTTCCAAGAAATCGTCGACCCGGAAAACTTCAACCAAATCAGCCGGCAAAACCAAACAAGCAATCAACAAGTCCGCTGAGTGACGGGCCGCAAACGCCTTGCTGCTCAAGCAGCCACTGGTTCATACTCGCCAACGCCAATGACATAGTTCTTGCCATAGGCTTTCGCGCACTTGGGACAGGTCGTATAGAAGAAATACGACTTCTCCAATTTATTGCCGTGCTCCCTTAGATGCGACTCAAGGGTTTTCTGCCACTTCGGCATATCACTGTAACTGCCTTCGAAAACCTTGGTCCGGTAATCTCCTGAAAGGCGCACCATTTCGTGGCCGGGAACAAAGCGATTGACCGCGAAGAAATGTTCGGCTTGCCATGGTGAAACCTCGCGGCTCAACACAATGAACTGTGTCTCGTCGCGCGCCTTCGCATCCTCAATTGCCTTGCGGACGCCTGCGAATACTGATCCCATGTTCACAGGTACGTGCATGATGCTTCGCGTAACCGCTCGTACGAAAAGCTTCTCCTGGAAGTGGATGTCCTGCTCATCCCAACTGTCGGGATGAAAACGCGGGCAACATCCCGTCGGATTGTCATTCATGTCGTATGTCGGCAGCTTGTTGATTTCCATCTCGCAACTCCGTGATGAAATTTCGGACAAACCTATCGTGCCCATGACCGGACTGCATTGACATCTGTCAATATAGCCCAAGTTCTTGTGTAGCCAGTTGGTGAGCCGGAACGCCGCAGAAAGACCTATTTGAGTCTACGGATGAGGTCCTTGAGTCGTGGCTCCTGTACGGCGTTGGCCGCTTCGCGCACTGAGAACCAGTGCAGTTGGCGCTGGCCCTGCTCCGGCCAGGAGGGATGCTGGATCATCTGTTCGAGTCCAAAAACCTCGACCGTGCAATTCTGCGTTTTGCCATTCTCGAGTTTCTTCGGGTACGCGAAGGCGCCAATCGGCTTCTTGGTCATCTGGCCACCAATGCCGGCCTCCTCATAAGCCTCGCGCGCCGCAGCTTCAGATGGCGTAAGGCCACGGATCGGCCAGCCCTTGGGGATCACCCAGCGTCCGGTGTCACGCGACGAGATCAGCAGCACCTCGCGGCCTTCGCCACTGTCACGCCAGGGCAAAGCGGCATATTGGGTGTTTAACAGTGACTTCTTCAATTCGACGGTTCCGGACAAGCGATTCAAGGCTCCCAGAAGTATCTCACAACCAAAGCGATAGCTTGACAACAAAATGGTAAAAGAGTGGTTCAAATTTCTGTGGATGGCTATGTTGAGTCATGGCGAAAAGAATCGCGCAGAGTCCGCAGCTCCCCACCGAAGCCGATATCCTCGGGTTTATCCAGTCCTCGGCGTCAATCGTCGGCAAGCGCGAGATCGCCCGACATTTCGGGCTGAAGGGCGGCGACAAGGTTCAGCTCAAAGCTCTACTCCGGCAGATGGAGGAGAAAGGCCTGCTCGCCAAGCGCCAGCGGAAGCTCATCGACCGCTCGTCATTGCCACCGGTCACGGTTCTCGAAATCATCGGCACCGACAAGGATGGCGAGGCCTATGCCGAGCCCATCGAATGGGATGAACGCCAGGCCGGAAAACCGCCGCTGGTGGTGATCGAGGGCGGAGACGCGACGCCCCGCAAGGGCGACCGCGTGCTGGCCAAGATCCAGCCGTCGAAGGATGGCCGTTATAAATTCCGTGCACGCGTCATCAAGGCAATCTCGGATCGTTCCAACAAGGTGCTGGGCGTCTACCGCCTCTTGCCCGGCCTCGGCGCCCGCATCATTCCGGTGGACAAGAAGGCCCGCCACGAATTGCAGGTGCAGAAGGGCGACGAGAACGGCGCTCTCAATGGTGAACTGGTCGAAGCCGAGATTACCAGGGATCGAGGGGCTGGCCTCCCTTCCGCCCGGGTGCGCGAACGGCTGGGGGATATGACCGACCAGCGCAATATTTCGCTGATCGCCATTCACCACCACGGCATTCCCAACCAGTTCCCCGACAAGGTGATCGCCGAGAGCGAGGCGCTGAAGCCCTTTGCCCGCGCCCACCGCAGTGATCTTCGCGACGTGCCGCTGCTCACCATCGACCCGCGCGATGCCCGCGACCACGATGATGCCGTGTGGGCGGAGCTCAACACCGAAACCGGCGGCTGCAACATCATCGTCGCCATTGCCGATGTCGCAGCCTATGTGCGGCCCGGAACCGCCTTGGACCGCGAGGCCCGCATCCGCGGCAACTCGGTGTATTTTCCGGATCGCGTGGTGCCGATGCTGCCGGAGCGCATCTCCAACGATCTCTGTTCGTTGCGCGAAAAAGAGGAACGCCCGGCGCTCGCCTGTTACATGAGTTTCGACAAGTCGGGCCGCAAGACCTCGCATCGTTTCGAGCGCGTCATCATGCGCTCCGCCGCCAAGCTTGCCTATGAGGAGGCGCAAGCCGCCATCGATGGCCAACCCAATGACAAAACATCGACGTTGCTGGAGCATGTGCTGAAGCCGTTGTGGGCCGCCTATGCCATCCTGAAGAAGGGCCGCGATGCGCGCGAGCCCCTCGAACTCGATCTGCCGGAGCGCAAGCTCATCCTCGATGCCCATGGCCTGATCGAGCGGGTGATGACGCCTGACCGGCTTGATGCCCACAAGCTGGTCGAGGAGTTCATGATCCAGGCGAATGTCGCGGCGGCGGAGGAACTCGAAAACCGCAAGGTGCCATTGCTGTTCCGCATCCACGAGCAGCCATCCGATGAAAAGGTCCGCGCGCTCTCCGAATTCTTGCGCACCGTGGATCTCGCCCTGCCCCTGGGCCAGGTGATGAGACCTAAGCATTTCAACAGGTTGTTGGCACAAGTTCAAGGAAAGGATTATCAGCATCTGGTCAATGAAGTGGTGCTGCGGACGCAGGCCCAGGCGATCTATTCGCCCGACAACAAGGGTCACTTCGGCCTGTCGCTCCGGCGCTACGCGCATTTCACCTCGCCCATCCGCCGCTATGCCGATCTGATCGTCCACCGGGCGCTGGTCACCGCCTTGGGCTTCGGCGAGGATGGTCTGTCCACGGACGATATCGCCAGGCTCAATGATACCGCCGAAATGATTTCCGACGCCGAGCGCCGCGCCATGGCCGCCGAGCGCGAGACAATTGACCGCCTCATCGCCGCGCATCTCGCCAAGCAGACGGGCGCGACGTTCCGTGGACGGATCGGTGGCGTGGTCGGCGCCGGGCTGTTCATCAAGCTCGATCAATCCGGTGCCGATGGCTTCGTGCCGGTGAGCACGCTGGGCCGCGACTATTTCGTCTATGACAAGACCCGCCATGCACTGATCGGCGAACGCAGCGGTGACACCTATCAGCTGGGCGACCGTCTTGAAGTGAAGCTGGTGGAAGCCACCCCCGTCTCCGGGGGCATGCGTTTTGAAGTCGTCTCCGACGCGCGTGACGGCAAGCCGCTGCCTCGCCGCGCCACTAGGCTCAGCAAACAGACGCCAAGGAAGGAAAGGCGGAAGTAACTCCCACTCCCGGCTGAGTTGCGGCAGACCGTCGCTGCGGCGGACCGTGGCCTTTCATTGTACCACCGGCCCCCTCATGTTCGCGTCCATGACCCTGTCGATCGATCATGGCAATCTCGGCCACACCGAACCCCGCTCCTGGAAACAGGCCATGTTCCGGGGCTTCATTCATTCCTGCCCAGCCTGCGGCAAGGGCCATCTGTTCAGCAAATTCCTGAAAGTGGCAGATGCGTGCGACAATTGCGGCGAGGAACTGCACCACCAGCAGGCTCATGACGCGCCGACCTATTTCACCATGTTCATCGTCGGCCACATCGTCATCCCGCTGGTGTTGATCACCGAAAAGCTCTGGGCACCGCCGCTGGCCTTGCATTTCACCGTCTGGGCGTTGCTGACGCTGGCTCTCACCTTCGCCTTGATGCCCGCCGTCAAGGGTGCCATCGTCGGGCTGCAATGGGCGCTGAGAATGCATGGATTCGATTACGCCGCCCGGCGTGAGGATGAATGAGCTACGACCATCCGGAATTCGCCGGGTCGAAAATTCATAAGAAGGTTCTGCAGCCGAAGGATTCTGCCACACTGATCCTGGTGCGACGCGATTCAGCGGTGCCGCGCATCTTGATGGGCCAGCGCAGTGCAGGCCACGCCTTCATGCCCAACAAGTTCGTGTTTCCTGGCGGCAGGCTCGATGCCGCCGATTGCCGGGTGAAACCGTCGCAGGACCTCCATCCCGCGACATTGACGAAGCTCCTTACCCGCATGCGCGGCCGTGCCTCGCCCACGAGAGCCCGTGGCCTTGCCCATGCTGCTGTTCGCGAGACATGGGAGGAAACCGGCCTGCTCTTCGGCAAGACGACAGCGGAAGCCGCGCCCGATCTTTCCGGCCTCACGCTCTTCATGCGCGCCATCACGCCGCCCGGCCGCACCAGGCGCTATGACAGCCGCTTCTTCGTCGCCGACGCCGAAGCGATCTCCAATCTTGACGACCCCCACCACGATGGCGGCGGCGAACTCCTCACCATCGCCTGGCTGACGCTCGACGACATCGCCGGCCTTGACCTGCCGCTCATCACCACCGACGCGCTTCATCGACTCAAGCCCTTTCTCGACAAAGGCCACCTTCCGCCCCACGACTGCCCGGCAAGCTTTCAATATTATCGGAGGAGAGCTTGGGTGGAGGACGTGATTTAGCGCGAGATGGGGTTTCCACAGTACTTAGAAACAATCTCTTTGACTTACCCCCCAAGTGGTCACAATTTTCCAAGGTTCGCATCGATCAATGGCAATTGCATCATCGTTGCCAGCATGGCCGCGTTTGTGCTGAAGCTGGAAAGCCCAAAGCTCTAAAGGGAATTGGTTGAGACTGACGCATGACTGTATCCAACTGTCTTTGGACCATGGAGCATCCTGATGGTCTTGCTCGAATCGACATGTATTGCCGTAAGGATGGCATCTTCTTCTTCGTTTGGCATGGATGGAGAAATGATGGTTATGGTGACCACACTCCCGAATGGACATCTGGCCAGTCGGGCCTTTATCAATCTGAAGATGCCGCCTTCAGCGACGCTGCAGCAGAATTTGACTGGCTCAAATCAATGAAGTCAAACTAATCCCCCTTCCCTTGACTTTCCGGCCCGTTTCGGGTCTATCCCTGCCTAAATCCCGATTTGGAGGCATTATGGCCAAAGGCAATGTGATCAAGATCAAGTTGGCGTCGACCGCCGACACCGGTTACTTCTACGTGACCAAGAAGAATTCGCGCACCAAGACCGACAAGCTGTCGTTCAAAAAATACGACCCCGTCGCCCGGAAGCACGTCGAGTTCAAGGAAACCAAGATCAAGTAATCTTGGGGTTCGCCCATCGTTCAAGTGAAAAGGCACCGCCCGCGCGCGGTGCCTTTCGCGTTTCCGGCCCCATTTGTTGAAAATCCTTCACCCCCGGAGCACCCCATGCCAACCGATTACCGTGCGCTGATCCCGACCCTCAGCTACCGCAACCAGGCTTTCATCAACGGCAAATATGTGGCCGCCGCGAGTGGCAGGACCTTCGATTGCATTTCGCCCATCGATGGCCGGGTGTTGACGCAAGTTGCCGAATGCGATGTGGAGGACGTCAACCGCGCCGTCGCCGCCGCCCGCGCCGTGTTCGAAAAGGGCACCTGGTCGGCTTGCCATCCCGCCAAGCGCAAAAAGACGCTCTTCAAATTCGCCGATCTCATTGCCCGCCACAAGGATGAGCTGGCGCTGCTCGAAACCCTCGACATGGGAAAACCCATTTCGGTCTCGGCGGGTGGCGACATTCCGGGCTCGATCCAGTGCATCCAGTGGTATGCCGAGGCATGCGACAAGGTCTATGATGAGATCTCACCCTATCGCCCGGATTCGGTGTCGCTCATCACCCGCGAACCCATCGGCGTTGTCGCCGCCGTGGTGCCGTGGAATTATCCCCTCCTCATGGCCTCGTGGAAGCTCGGGCCGGCCTTGGCCGCCGGCAATTCGGTCATCATCAAGCCGGCTGAGCAATCGCCACTCACTATCCTGCGCATCGCCGAACTGGCAGCCGAAGCTGGCATTCCCGATGGTGTCTTCAATGTGCTGCCGGGCTTTGGCGAAACAGCTGGCCAGGCCTTGGGCCGCCACATGGATGTCGACATGGTGGCCTTCACCGGCTCGACGCAAGTGGGAAAATATTTCCTGCGCTATGCGGGCGAAAGCAACATGAAGCACGTGTCGCTGGAAACCGGCGGCAAGTCGCCCAACATCGTGTTTGCCGATGCTGGCGACCTCAACCACATCGCCAAGGTCTCGGCCGATGGCGTGTTCTTCAATTCCGGCCAGAGCTGCAATGCTCCGACCCGCATTCTGGTGCAGGAGACAATCAAGGACGAGTTCATTGCGTTGATGGCGAAACATGCCAAGCCGTGGACGCCCGCCGATCCGCTCGATAGCGCCACCACCATGGGTGCCGTCGTCGACCACGACCAGATGAACCGCGTGCTCGGTTACATCGAGGCTGGCAAGGCCGAGGGCGCCAAGGTGACAACCGGCGGCAACCAGACCCGCAAGGACACCGGCGGCGCCTACATCGAACCCACCGTCTTCGAGCAGGTGACCAATAACATGAAGATCGCCCAGGAAGAAATTTTTGGCCCCGTCGTTGTCGCCGTCAGTTTCAAGGATGAGGCTGAGGCCGTGCGCCTCGCCAATGATTCAATCTATGGCCTGCAAGCCAATCTCTGGACGCGCGATGTTTCCCGCGCGCATAAGCTGGCGCGGCAGCTGAAGGCCGGCACCGTCGTCGTCAACAATGTCTGGGGTTCCGACATCACCAATCCGTTTGGCGGCTACAAGCAATCCGGCATCGGCCGCGACAAGTCGCTCCACGCCATGGATAAATATTGCCAGGTGAAGAATACCTACATCCAGCTGTAGGATTCCACGCAAGCAAAAGCGCCGGCCCGGGATGATGGAGATGGGGAGGCCACCCATATTCCTACCCGGACCGGCAACCCCGCAGTCCAGGGGATGCGGCAGACCTGAACCGTGGGGCAGACTGTCGGCTTGCGCCGTATGTAAGGTGCTGGCGGGACGGTTTGGATGATCGATCCTCACCGTCCCGCTGGAGTTCCGCCGCGGAGATTGGAGTTCTCCGGAGCAGTTCTGATGTGGTTCAATTTTTACGGAATTCGAGCGCACTTGACCAGCGCAAGTGTTGGTTAACACTTGGTTGATTGCCGTAACAGTCAACAGTTAAGGTAAATTCGCCAGATAACTTAGTGATTCCGTGGACGGCCTGCTTAGTCTTCGGGCAGTGGTGTGCCGCCAGGCTCCGGCAAATGCATCTCGAGCGGCGGCTCGGCCTCGGTTCCATCGAGTGGATCTTCGTCGGCGCTCAGTTCTTCACCACTCCTTGGCACGGGAATGTCGAAGCCCGGCGGCAGATTGCCTTCCAGCAGGCCAGCACCTTTCAGTTCCTGCAGGCCCGGCAGATCGCCCACTTCGTTGAGGCCGAAGTGATTGAGGAACGCTTCTGTGGTGCCATAGGTCACAGGCCGGCCGGGCGTCTTGCGGCGGCCGCGCATCCGCACCCAGCCGATGTCGAGCAGAATGTCGAGCGTGCCCTTGGAAATCGCCACGCCGCGAATGTCTTCGATCTCGGCGCGCGTCACTGGCTGATGATAGGCGATGATCGCCAGCGTCTCCATGCCGGCCTTCGACAGCTTGCGCTGCTCGACGGTTTCGCGCCGCAGGATGTAGCCCAGGTCATCGGCGGTGCGGAATAGCCACTTGCCCGCCACTTCAACCAGGTTGATGCCCCGGTTGGCGTAGTTCGCCTGCAAGTCGGCAAGCAATTGCTCGACGTCGGCGCCTTCGGACAGGAAGCTCTTGATATGCGCAATATCAACGGGTTCGGCGCTGGCGAAGAGCACCGCTTCGACAATGCGCAGATGTAAGTTGCGGTCGGCGCGCGGATGCATGGTGACAACGGCACTCTCGCTTGAGTCTTCGCCGTCAACAGGTTCATCTTCAGTCGCGCCGTCTTCAATTTCGTCAATCGCCAGCACTTCGATGATCTCGCCATCGGTAACGATGACCATTACTTCATCGGCAGATTCGTCATCGCCGGGCAGCGGATTGGCAGCTGCGTTCTGGCCTTGCATCGGCTTACTCCTTCACTCGCGGCGCCATCACGCGGCAACAACGCGGCGGCGCAGATAAATCGGTTTGAACGGCCCGTCCTGCCGAAGTTCGAGCCGGCCTTCACGCGCCAGTTCAAGGCTGGCGGTGAAGCTCGACGCGATCACCGAGCGGCGCATGCCGGGCTCCATCATGTAATCCGACAGCCACATATCGAACGTCCCCCAGTCGTCCATCACACCCACCATGCGTTCCAGCGCGACACGGGCTTCCTTGATCGACCAGGACTGCTGTTTCTTGACCGTATAGATCTGCCGCCGCATCTTCTTCTGGCGGCGCTCGGCATAGGCCTTGAGCAGATCGATGAGATTGTCGCCATACTCGCGCTTGGTATCGAAGACCAGCACTTCAGGGGCACCGCGCGCGAACACATCGCGGCCCAGCACGTTGCGCTTCATGAGGTTCGCAGACGCGGTGCGCATGGCCTGCAGCCGTTGCAGCCGGAAAGCAAGGCGGGCGGCAAGATCCTCAGGCTCGGCATCCTCCGATCCTGGTGGCGCGGGGATCAGCAACCGCGATTTGAGATAGGCTAGCCATGCAGCCATCACCAGATAATCGGCGGCGAGTTCAAGCTGCAGCCGCCGCGCCTTCTCGATGAATTCGAGGTATTGTTCGGCAAGCTTGAGGATCGAGATGTGCTTGAGGTCGATCTTGTGGTGGCGCGCCAGTTCCAGCAGCAGGTCGAGCGGACCCTCGAAACCATCAATATCGATGATCAACAGACTGGGGTCAGCCACCGGCACCATCCGCACAGGCGCCTCGCCGTCAGGCCAACACTCTTCCACCGCTACAGGTACTGCGGGCTCGCTGGTGGCGTTTGTCTTGGGTTCGCTCAACTTGGGCTCAGGTCCTCTTTCCGTCATCGCCTTGATACCAAGGCTGGCGGGATGATTCGCCGTCATGCCACAACTTATCCCCAGTTTCACCGGGAAACGATGGCCTCATAATCCGCGAGCGCCCGGGCCACGTCATAGGGCCTAGGGACCCGCTGGGTCTTCAATGCCGCCCGCGCCCGCTGCAGCGCTTGCCCTTTGAGTGCTCCCGCTGCAGCGGCAACCTCTTCCATCTCGGCCATTTCGCCGTTGCAGTGGAGCACCACATCGCAGCCGGCATCAAGTGCGCCTCGGGTTTTTTCCGTATAGCTGCCCGACAGCGCCTTCATCGACAGGTCATCGCTGATCAACAGGCCGCCAAAGCCGATCTGCTGGCGGATGACCTGTGAAATCACCGTTTCCGACAGGGTAGCGGGATTGACGGGGTCGATTGCTGTATAAACCACATGGGCGGTCATCGCCATCGGCGCATCAGCCATGGCGGCAAACGGCGGAAAATCCACGGCCTCAAGTTCGGCCAGGCTGGCCTCTACAACCGGCAATTCGAGGTGGCTGTCGGACTTCGCCCGCCCGTGGCCGGGAATATGCTTTATGACCGGCATCACGCCGCCATCGATGAAACCCGCCGCATGGGCCCTGGCCAGCGCCATGATCTGGCCGATGCGGCTGGAATAGGCGCGGCTGCCGATGATCTCATGGGCGCCCGGTTGCGGCACGTCGAGCACCGGCACGCAATTGGCGGTGATGCCGCTGGCCATCAGGTCTTGGGCCATCATCCGGCCGACATTGCGCGCCGTGCGCAAGGCCAGCAGCGGGTTTTCGGCATAGACCTCGCCATAGGAACGGGCCGGGGGATAACGGCGCCAGGCATTGCTGGGGGGGCCAAGCCGCTGCACCCGGCCACCTTCCTGGTCAATGAAGACCGGGGCGTTCTTGCGCCCCACGGCCTCGCGGAATGCCGAAGTGAGCGTCAACAGTTGGTCCGGCGTCTCGCAATTGCGCCGGAACAGGATCAGGCCCCACGGGTTGGCACGGCCAAAAAATTCGATCTCGGCCGGTGTCAGCACTGGGCCGGCGCAACCGGAAATAAAAGCGGAAACGGAAGTCATAGGTTAAAAATCGCTGGCCTGAACTACTGGCTTCTGACGATGCAGTCGCGCTCGCCCGCCTGGAACAGCGCGCTGCAGACGCGCGTCGCATCGGCCCGGGTTTTCACCGGACCAAGGCCGAGTTGATAGCGGGTACTGCCGCCGACCTTGGCTTCGGCCACGCGTTGCGCCAAACCGCCGACGACGGTGGGATAGAGGCTGCTGAGGCGGCCATATTCAGTTTGCGCCTCGGATTGGCTGCTGAAGCTCGACAATTGCACCACATAGCCAGCTCCACCCGCAGGCTTTGCCGCTGGGGCGGCGGGCGCAGGCGCTGCTTCTGCTTCAGCCGCAGGTGTTGCCGGTGCCGGTTTGGGTTGCAGAGATGCTGTTTGGGTCTGCTCCGGTTCGGCAACCTGGGCTGGAGCTTCGGTGCTGTCGCTTGATTTCGAGAACAGGTCGAGCAGTGTTTTTTTCTTTTTGACGGGCTCGGGCGCTGCTCCGCCTTCTTGCGAAACCGGCGCACTGGCCGTGGTCTCGCCGCTTTGCGATGGCGGTGCGGGCTGCGATGGCGCCACGAGGACGACTGGTTCACCGCCGAGATTTTCCTGCTCGGGCTGTGCCGCAACCTTCTTCTTTGTGGCCTTGGCGGCTTCCTTCTTCTTTGCAGGCTTTGCTGGAGCGGGCACCGATTCCGCTGTCTCGGCAGTCGCCGCAGATTCCGCCGCTGGCTTGGTGCCGGAAACAAGAGCCGCCCCATCGGTGGCTGGATCCGGGGGCGGTATGGGAGCTTCGGCAGAGGTCTCGGTCACGGTCGCCGCCGGTGGAGGCGGCGCCGTCGAACCCTGCTCCGGCTGGGCCGCAGCCGCAGCGATTTTTTCCATGCCGGTCTTGTCGAGGCTGCCTTGCGTGTCATTGCCGGGTGGAGGCGGCAACGGCAAGGGCGCCGTCTCGTCGGTGGCGGGAACGCCTGGTGCTGCATCAGCGGGTGCTGTCGCGGCAGGCGCATCGGGCGCCGGGATTTCCGAAGCGGCGGGCGCTTCTGCGGCCGCCGGAACCGTGGCCGGCTGCACCGGAATTTCCTCGGTCGGCAACACTTCGCCCGTTACTTCCTGATCGCCGACAATCCGGTCGTAGATCTGCTTTTTCTTGATGGCGGCGGGTACCTGTCCAAGTACTTCGGCGGGCTGTTCGGGAGCGGTCTTGGCCGGATCGGCCGGAGCTTCGACCAGCGGCACGGTTTCGCCCGAGATGGCAGGCGGCGTGGAGGTGGCCACCGGCATCATCTTGGTCTTGTAATACCAAACGCCACCACCGGCGATGGCCGCAACCATGAGCAGACCCAGCAGAAGCAGCCATGGCCCACTCGAGCGGCGTTGATCTTCTTCGTAGCCACCTTCGGTTTCGCGATAGGCATTCTGGTAGTCGCGCGCACTGGCGCGTTGACGTTGTGGAGTGGACGCGTCTTCGAAGACTTCATCGAATTCTTCATCCGGCTCGGGCGGGCGTGGCCGGCCGCGTGGCACTGGCGCACGGCTGAGGCGCGGGCCAGCGCGCGGATCATCCTCATAGATGTCGTTCGAATAGGCCCGTTGATCGGCCTGACGCGCATAGGGGTCGATTGCCGGCGGGCGGTGCACCGGCGGCCTTGCAACGCCATAGCTTGGCGTTTCGGGAGCGTTGCCGCGCGGCTGCGGCGTAAAGCGCGATTGCGGCGCATAGCCGGTGGCCGGGTCAATCGGCCGGTAGGGCGGCATTTGGCGGCCAGCGGGCGCCTGCGCCGCTGGCCTCAGGAACGGCGGCTGGGCCCGCTCTCCGCCCAAGACCGGACGCGCTGGTGACAGCGGCGGCGCCACAAGTGCTGGTCGCGGTGGCATCGGTCCATCGGATCGCGGTTCTTTGCGGACGACGGCGTCTTCCTCGGCGAAACTGAACTTGGGGCGTGGCGAACCTTCTGCCACTCGCGGTGTGGCCGCCGGCCGGGCCGATGAGGCCTGCGGCACGACCCGCGGCGGAATGTTCATCCGCGGCTCGGCGGCAGCGGGCAATGGCGCGACGATCTTGGCCTCTGCCCGCTCGCGCGCAGCCTGAACCCGCTGCTCGGCCAGCTTTTCAGCGGCCGCCCGCTGCGAACGCAACTTGTCAGCAAGTACATCTTGCGCCTTGTTGTCGATCACCCGTGGGGTTGGCGCGGGCGCGGTTGCGGCCGGTGTCACCGGAGCCTTGGCCGGAGCGCGTGGCGCCATGGGCGCGGGCTGTGTCACCGGTTGCGGAGAGCGCGGTGCCGGTTTGGCGCTGCCAGCCGGCGGCGCGTGCATTGCTGGCTCGGACCGGAACTCGTCGGAAATTTTCGGCAGTTCCTTGGCGCCGACACCAAGCCGTTCACGCCAGTTCCGCTTATCGATGCCCGCGCCGTTGGTGGAATTCTGATCCATATGACCCTTTTTGCCTCTACATCGCTTCGGCGGGTCTTACCCCGAGGATCCGAAGGCCATTTGCCAAGACATACCGAATCGCACACAAGAATGCGAGCCGTGTTGTTGTGATGTCAACGTCATCTTTAATGATAAATCTGAATTGCGGCGAGTCTTTGCCCTTGTTCCACAAGGAATGAAAATCCCCAGCGAGGTCAAAAAGATAGAAGGCAATCCGATGGGGCTCGTGAGCCAGGGCCGCGGCCTCCAGCACCCTTGGGTACTCCGCCAGCCGCCGGATGAGCCCAAGTTCGGCTTCATCGGTGAGCAGATTGAAATTCACTGTGCCGCCGGTGATTCCTTCCTCGGCCGCATTGCGGAGCACCGAACAGGTACGAGCATGGGCATACTGGACGTAGAACACCGGGTTGTCCTTCGACTGTTCCGTCACCTTGGCAAAATCAAAATCGAGTGGCGCCTCGTTCTTGCGGAACAGCATCATGAAGCGCACGACATCGGGGCCGACTTCATCCACCACTTCGCGCAGTGTCACAAATTCGCCCGCCCGCTTCGACATGCGCACCGGCTCGCCAGCGCGGTAAAGCTTCACCAGCTGGCACAGCCGCACGATCACTTCGACCGAACCCTTGCCGGTCAGAGCGGCCGCCACCGCCTCAAGCCGTTTCACATAGCCGCCATGGTCGGCACCCAGCACATAGATCAGTTCCTTGTAACCGCGCCGGATCTTGTTGCGGCTATAGGCGACATCGGACGCGAAATAGGTGAAGGAGCCGTCGGATTTCAATAGTGGCCGGTCGATGTCATCACCGAAATCGGTGGCCCGGAACAGCGTCTGCTCACGGTCCTCCCAGTCCTCCGGCACTTCGCCCTTGGGCGGCGGCAAGCTGCCCTGATAGACATGGCCAGCAGCGCGCAGCTCGGCGATGGTCTCGGCCACCTGACCCGTATCGTGCAGCGACTTTTCCGAGAAAAAGATTTCCTGTTTGATGTTCAGTGCCGCTAGGTCATCGCGGATCATCTCGAGCATCATGCTCATTGATGTGGCGCGGACGATGGGAAGCCATTCCTCTTCGGGTTTCGCCAACAGTGCACCGCCGTGCTCGGCGGCCAGTGCGGCGCCAACAGGTTTCAGATAATCGCCGGGATAAAGCCCCGCCGGAATCTCGGTGATTGTCTCGCCCAGCGCCTCGCGGTAACGCAAATATGCCGAACGCGACAGCACATCGACCTGCGAGCCCGCGTCGTTGATATAATACTCGCGCGTCACGTCATAGCTGGACTCGACCAGCAACTGGGCCAGCGCATCGCCGAACACGGCACCTCGCACATGGCCTACATGCAAGGGGCCGGTCGGGTTGGCGGACACATATTCGACATTGGCCTTGGCGCCGCCGCCCAGCGTTGATCGTCCGTAGGCTGATTGTTCAGCCAGAACAGCTTCAAGCACTCGTGGCCAGACAGAAGCTTTGAGTTGCAGATTGATGAAGCCCGGACCGGCGATGTCAACTGTTTCGACGTCGGCATGGGCGCGAAGCTTCACGACGATGGCCTCGGCCAGTGCACGCGGTGACTTGCCGAAAGCCTTGTTCAGAACCATCGCGGCGTTGCTTGAAATATCGCCATGCGAGGCATCGCGCGGCGGCTCGGCCGTCACCTTTGCAAGCTCCAATGGCATCGTAACGCCCTGCTCCATGCCCAGGGCCCGCACGGCCTCGTGGATCACTTGCAGGAACTCGGAAAACAGGTTCATGTCGTCTACTAAACTGTTGAATTGAGAGCGTTCATTGGCCCCTACCGGAAAAGCGGATCGAGGTCAAACAAGCGTTTGTGCTGGTCCAACGCGTAACGGTCGGTCATGCCGGCGATGAAGTCGCAGACTTGCCGCGCATAACGGGGCTGGTCTTCCGGCACCGCCGCCTCACGCCAGTTTTCGGGGAGCAATTTTGGCTCCGCCATGAAGGCCTCAAACAAATCCCGCACCACGCGTTGCGCCCGTTCCATGATGTTCTCAACCCGCTCATGCCGATACATGCGTTCGTTGAGAAAGCCTTGCAGCATGCGATTCTTCTCGCGCATTTGGGCACTGAAACAGGAAATTTCCTGGCCCAGGGCCCGCACGTCGGCGGCTGACTTTGGTTTGAAGGCCTTGGCCCGCCGGTTGGTTTCGGCGATGACATCGCCCACCATCTGCGCCACCACGCGGCGCACCGTCTCATGCACGATGCGGTCGTGCTCGAGATTGGGATAAAGCTTCAACACATCGGCCAGCGCCTCGCCCGCCAGCGGAATATCGCCCAGATCAATCAGGCCGAAAAGTTCGGCGCGCAGGCCATCGTCGATGTCATGGGCATTGTAGGCGATGTCATCGGAGATCGCCGCCACCTGTGCTTCGGCCGAGGCATAGGACGCCAGTTCCAACTCGTGGTCGGCAGCATATTCGAGAATCGCCTCCGGAAGCCCACGCTCGCGGTAATGGCCAACGGGGTCACCTTCGGCATTGATCAGCGGGCCATTGTGCTTGACCAGCCCTTCAAGCGTTTCCCACGACAGGTTCAAGCCATCGAAAAGCGCATAGCGGCGCTCGAGTTTCGTCAGGATACGGAGCGATTGGGCGTTGTGGTCAAAGCCGCCATAGGGGCGCATCAGCGCATCAAGTTCACGTTCACCGGCATGGCCAAATGGCGTGTGGCCAAGGTCATGGGCCAGCGCCAGAGCTTCGGTGAGGTCCTCGTCCAATCCCAGTGAACGGGCAATCGAGCGCGCCACTTGCGCCACCTCGATCGAATGCGTCAGCCGGGTGCGGTAATGATCGCCTTCGTGGAAGACGAAGACTTGCGTCTTGTGCTTCAGCCGCCGGAAGGCCTGGGCATGAACGATCCTGTCGCGGTCACGGGCAAAGGCCGTGCGCTGCGGACTTTCGGGCTCGGGCACGGCCCGCCCCCGGGTTTCCTCAGGCCTCGAGGCATAAGGCGCCGTTATCCGTTGCATGCGAGAATCCGTTGACAACACCTCAGATCGATCCAACATACACCACCATGAGCGCATCCATCACTCTTACTGACCGGGCAGCCACGCGAATCCGCGAAATTGTCCAGCGCGATCCGGGCAAGGCGGCACTTCGCGTCGCCGTCAACGGCGGCGGCTGTTCCGGCTTCCAGTACGAGTTCCAACTCACTGGCGAGTTGGCTGAGGATGACCTGGTGATCGAGCGCGGCGGCGCCAGGGCGCTGATTGATC
>JANLTS010000563.1:0-2114 GCA_031363045.1 Hyphomicrobiales bacterium | reverse complement strand
CACCGCCCTCGCCAACGGCAACTATGTGGTGACCTGGGCGGATAACTCGCAGTTCGACATTTTCGCCCGCGTGTTTTCTCCTGGCGGCATCGCCTTGAGCGGCATCCTCGACATCGAGCCAGGCGGCGCCCAGGCGACATTTCCCGATGTGACGGCACTGGCGGACGGACGTTTCGTTGTCACCTATGGCCAATACATAATCAACACCGTGCGCGGGCATATCTATGAGGCCGATGGCACGTCCTCCGGAATCCCTTTTAGCATCGCGGCAAACGCGCAGAATTCCCTTCAACAGCAAGTGCAGACAGCGGCGCTCGACGATGGCCGCTTCGTCACTGTCTGGGTGACCGTCAGCGGTAACATCAGGGGCCAGGTGATGTCCGCCGACGGCACACCCGATGGCAACGCATTTGCCGTCAATGGCGACGCGGCGGGCGACAAGGGCAGGCCGTCGATCGCCACCTTGGCGGATGGGCGCTTTGTGGTGTCCTGGGAAAGCGGCGTGGGTGCTGCGAAAACCATCTTCACCACGATCTTTGATCCGCGCGAGGAGGGGCTGGCGACATCGGCCTCGAGCTTTAACGATGACTGGATCGGCACCAGCTTCGCCGATCAGATTTTCGGCGGGGACGGCAACGACACATTGCGCGGGGCTGGCGATGCCGACACGCTGCGCGGTGAGGCAGGCCAGGATACATTGTCCGGTGACGCGGGGGGCGATGAACTGTTGGGCGGTAACAATGATGATGTTCTGGCCGGCGGCAATGGCAATGACAGCCTGCTGGGACAATTGGGCAATGACACGCTCAATGGCGAGGCCGGCGACGATACGCTCAATGGCGGCGCGGGGTTGGATATTTTATCGGGCGGAACCGAAAACGATACGCTCTCCGGCGGAGCAGGCGATGACACACTTGTGGGCGCTGAAGGCGTTGACACGTTGCGGGGCGGCGACGGCGCCGACAAGCTCACCGGAGGTGCGGGCAACGACACTCTCACCGGTGGGCTTCTGGACGACGTGTTTGCGTTCGCTGCGCCCGGCGACGGCAATGACCAAATCACCGACTGGAGCGCGGCGCAGGGCGACACGCTGCAAGTCGATGCTTCGGCATTTGGCGGCGGGCTTGCAGCGGGGGCTTTGGCCGCCAATCGCCTGGTCGTTGCCGCCAATCCGTCAGCCAACCAGGCGTTTGGGCAATTTCTCTACAACACCAGCACCGGCCAGTTGAAATGGGATGCTGACGGCAACGGCGCGGGTGCAGCCGTCAACATCACCAAGCTGTTGAACGATGGCGTGGTAGTAGCGAACCTCAACGCTTCTGACTTCGAGATCCTGGCTTGAGGCGGGTTCGGCTTTCTGGCTTGCTGTTCAAACCCCGCCGCAATCGCCCGGTCTTGAGACCGTGATCCAAACCGCCTAGAACCGAACACTCTGGAACGCATGATGGCGCCAGTGCTTCAGGATTAAGCTGGCTATAGACGTAGCCGCGGCGCATCTGCGATAAAACCTATGGCGCTGACGCCATTCAGGTCATGACCGAGAACCCGTATCGCCTGGCGCGGGATATCCGGGGCATTGGCTTCAAGACAGCCGACGCCATCGCCATGAAACTCGGAGTTGAAAGGACGGCGATGATGCGAGTGCGCGCCGGGATTTCCTATGCGCTCACCGAAGCGATGGATGAAGGTTGAGAGAGTAGCCCCTTGTGTTTTTATGGCATCGCTTGTCATTCTGACGGGCTGTGCGCTGGGACCGGACCTTGACAGCCCATCTCCCAGCAAACAGCCAATAGCGAATGCGTCCGATGTACCCCGCCTAACACGCCGTGACGATTCCTGTTACGCTGCTATGGCAGCGTAACTCCAGGGCATCAGTTCGTCGATCCTGGTTATCTTGTGGTCGGCGATGCGGCCAAGGACGTTGGTGAGCCAGGCTTGTGGATCAACGTTGTTGAGTTTGGCGGTTTCGATCAGCGTATAGGCGATGGCCATGGCTTTGCCGCCGCTTTCCGATCCAGCGAATGTCCAATTCTTCCTGCCGATTGCCACCGGTTTCATGGCGCGCTCGACAGAATTGTTGTCCGCCTCCAGGATACCATTTTCCAGATATGGCC
>JANLTS010000559.1:0-2620 GCA_031363045.1 Hyphomicrobiales bacterium | reverse complement strand
CAGCCCCAATGGCAAGCGGATATCCTGATGGCCGAAATCCTGATCGACAACCTGCGCCACAGCTACATGGCCAATCCGGTTTCGGACGACGATTTCGCCCTGAAACGTTTGTCGCTTACCTGGCAGGATGGCGGCGCCTATGCGCTTTTAGGCCCGTCCGGTTGCGGCAAGACTACGCTCCTCAATCTCATCTCGGGGCTATTGACGCCGACCGAAGGCAGCATCAGCTTCAATGGCGTGGACGTTTCACGCGCCTCGCCCGAAGAGCGCAACATTGCACAGGTGTTCCAGTTCCCGGTGATCTACGACACCATGACCGTTTACGATAATCTCGCCTTCCCGCTCAGGAACCGCGGTGTGGCGGAAAGCGATATCAAGACGCGTGTCACCGAAATCGCCGAGATGCTGGAATTGACCAAGACACTCGGTAACCGCGCCTCGGGCCTCACCGCCGACGGCAAGCAGAAGATTTCGCTCGGCCGCGGGCTGGTGCGATCCGACGTCAATGTGATCATGTTCGATGAACCTCTGACGGTGATCGACCCGCATCTGAAATGGCAGTTGCGTTCGAAGTTGAAGGAACTTCATCAGCGCACCCGCCGCACCATGATCTACGTCACCCACGACCAGACCGAGGCTTTGACCTTCGCCGATCAGGTTGTGGTGATGAATTTGGGCGAGGTCGTTCAGGCCGGAACGCCAGTCGATCTCTTTGAGATTCCGCAGCACACTTTCGTTGGTCATTTCATCGGCTCACCCGGCATGAACGTCATCCCCTGCGAGGTGAAAGGCGGCAAGGCCTTCTTCGCGGGAATCGAAGTGGCGGCGGGTAATGCTTCAGCGGTCACCGGAAAAGGTTCGACCGAAATCGGCATCCGGCCCGAATTCGTTTCCATTGTCAGTTCCGGCACCAAGTCCGGCCTTGCAGCCGACGTGGTGAAAGTGGCCGATGCCGGGCGTTTCCGCATTGTCGAGACCAGGGCCTCCGGGGCGACAATCAAGCTTCTCGTTGCAGAAGGTGAAGCGATTCCCGACGGCCGCATCCATCTGGCCTTTGATCCCTCCTATACACGGGTCTATGAAGACGGCTGGATGGCAGGAGCCCGGCGATGAACAAAACCTGGAACAACAAAGCCTGGTGGCTGGTGCTTCCGGTCTTCGCGATGGTCGCCTTCAACGCGCTCATCCCACTGATGACGGTGGTGAACTATTCCATCCAGGAAACCTTCACCGCCAATGAGTTCTTCTGGGCAGGCTCGCGCTGGTTTGAGGAACTTCTGAAGAACGAGGACATCCGCGCCTCGCTTGGCCGCCAGATCATCTTCACGGCTTCCGTTCTGGCCATCCAGGTGCCACTGGGCCTGGCAATTGCGCTGTGCATGCCGCGCAGTGGTGCCTGGGTTTCGGTCTGCCTGGTGCTGATCGCGCTTCCACTTTTGGTGCCATGGAATGTCGTCGGTTCAATGTGGAACATCATGGCGCTGCCCGACATCGGATTGCTGGGCAAGGGGCTGAACGCGCTCGGCATCAACTACAACTATACGCGCCAGCCGGCCGCCGCCTGGTTCACTGTCATTCTCATGGACGTCTGGCATTGGACATCGCTGGTCGTGCTGCTTTGCTACGCCGGACTGGTCTCGATCCCCGATCCTTACTACCAAGCAGCCAAGATCGATGGCGCGGGCCCTTGGGCGGTGTTCCGTTTCATCCAGCTGCCGAAGCTGAAGCATGTGCTGACCATCGCCATTCTGCTGCGCTTCATGGACAGTTTCATGATCTATACCGAAGTCATCGTGTTGACTGGCGGTGGCCCCGGCAGCACCACCAAATTCCTGTCGATTGACCTTGTGCAAAAGGCGCTTGGCGGCTTCGACCTTGGGCCTGCTGCCGCGTTCTCGATCGTTTACTTCCTCATCATCCTGATCATCAGCTGGCTGTTCTACACCGTGATGATGCGCGAGGAGACAAACTGATGCGCAAGCGCTACTTCATCCTGGCCCTCTACATCATCTTCCTGATGCTGCCGATCTATTGGCTGCTCAACATGTCGTTCAAGACGACGAACGAGATCCTGGGCGGCTTCTCGGCCTTCCCGCGCGAGTTCACATTCGACAGCTACCGGACGATTTTCACCGATCCGGCGTGGTACAATGCCTATCTCAACTCGATTTCCTATGTGGCGATCAATACGGTCATCTCGATCACCGTGGCACTGCCCGCGGCGTATGCGTTCTCGCGCTATCGCTTCCTCGGCGACAAGCATCTGTTCTTCTGGTTGCTGACCAACCGCATGGCACCGCCCGCGGTGTTCGTGTTGCCCTTTGTCAATCTCTACTATGCCGTCGATCTCTTTGACACACCGTGGGCGGTGGCACTTGCCCACACGCTCTTCAACGTTCCGCTTGCTGTGTGGATTCTCGAGGGCTTCATGTCGGGTGTGCCGAAGGAACTGGACGAAACGGCTTATGTCGACGGCTATTCGTTCCCAAGCTTTTTCATCCGGATATTCCTACCGACAATTTCAGCTGGCATCGGCGTCACGGCATTTTTCTGCTTCATGTTCTCGTGGGTCGAGATGCTGCTCGCCAAGAACCTGACCTCGGTGGCGGCAAAACCCATT
>JANLTS010000140.1:0-3045 GCA_031363045.1 Hyphomicrobiales bacterium | reverse complement strand
CGTCAAAGGTCACACGCAGGGCCGTGGCCACTCCTTCCTGCTCGGCATCGGCCTGTGGTGGGACGCCAACGGCAAAATGCCGTCGAACCGCATGCAGGACGGCTACAAGGACGAAGAGAACTTCAAGAAGCTGTGGGATCCAATCCTGGCTTTCGCCGTCGAGCACAAGAGCTGGGTGAAGCAGTTCTGGGATTCGGCCGACAACACCAAGTCGGGCTTGATGGAGAATGACGTCTGGATCAGCCAGAATTGGGATGGTCCGGCGCTGTCGCTCAAGAAGGACGGCAAGCCTATTAACTATCAGGCCCCGAAGGAAGGCGCCATCACCTGGGTTGACGGCATTTCGCTCATCAAGGCTGCCAAAAACATCGATCAGGTCTACGCGTTTATCAACTACATGCAGTCGCCGGAAGTTTCCGCAGCTGTTGCCGAAGGCTCGGGTTACAATCCAGTCGTCACCGGCTCTGACGCGCTGCTCTCCGACGTCGCCAAGAAAAACTTCCAGGAAGCCTTCCCGGGCGACGCCTTGAAGAACCTCTGGCCGTGGCCTGCCGAACCCACCTGGTACGGCGAAATCCGCAGCCAGTACGTCGACAAGTTCAAGGCCGCCTGATAGGCTCTATCAGCAACGATCAAGCGCCAGCCCCGGTTTATACCAAGCCGGGGCTGACTCTTTTTCAGGCACCCGCTTGTTCTACTTGATCTTGCATCACGATCGGTAGAAAGTCGTTGTTCAGCTGCAACAAGACGGCATGTAACAGGGGCATCAGGGGCGCATGAGCGCAGGCGTAGAGCTTGAACACGTAACCGTCCGATTTGGACATTTCACCGCCGTCGACAACGCAACGCTCGACATCAAGGGCGGTGAGTTCTTCTCGTTCCTCGGACCTTCGGGTTGCGGCAAGACGACAATACTGCGTACTGTGTCGGGGTTTCTTGATCCATCCGAGGGCAAGGTCAAAATCGGCGGACAGGACATGTCGGGCTTCGGCCCCAACAAGCGCCCCACCGCGCTGATATTCCAGAACCTCGCGCTGTTCCCGCTGATGACGGTAGCCGACAATATCACTTATGGCCTGCGTGTACGCGGTGTCGGCAAGGCCGAGCGCCAGAAGAAGGCGCAGGAACTGCTCGACCTCATCGCCCTGCCAGACCAAGGCAAGAAGTTGGTGAGCGAATTGTCCGGCGGCCAGAAGCAGCGCGTCGCCATCGCCCGCGCCCTCGCCGTGCAGCCCAAGGTGCTGCTCCTCGACGAACCGCTCTCCGCTCTCGACCTGAAGCTCCGCCAGCACATGCGCAACGAATTGCGCGCCATCCAGCAACAGGTCGGCATCACCTTCATCTATATCACCCACGATCAGGGCGAAGCCTTGACCATGTCGGACCGCATCGCCGTGATGTCGGACGGTGTGATCCAGCAGGTGGCTGACGGCAAGACTGTCTATGATGATCCCGACACGCCCTTCGTTGCCTCCTTCGTCGGAGAGAACAATCCCTTCACCGGCAAGGTGATCAAAGCCGACTCCACGGGTGCCGTCATCGAGACCGCCTTCGGGCTATTGCGCGGCCGCAACCCCAAGAAGGCCAAGGTGGGCGACAAGGCCATTCTGTTTGTCAGACCCGAGTCCCTCGCCCCCGGCAAGGGAGCCGCTGACGCCACGCTGACCGCAGGCACGATTTCCGCAGCCTTCGAAGGCAATGCCACGCATGTGTTCCTGAAAGGTGCCGCCAAGAAAGACATCACCATGACGGTCGGGCGGCATGGTGGCGCGAAGATTCCATTGGCCGGCGAAATGGCTACCATCTCCTTTGATCCCGCCATGGGCATTGTCCTTCCGGAAGGAAAAATGGCCCGTGAGTAGCCGCCTCTTCGTTTTCCTTCTGCCTGTCGTGGTGATCGCCATTTTCTGGCTGATGGCGAACCGCGAGGCGAAACTCGCCCATGACCCCACGCACAAGAGCTACTTCGAGCGTAACGGAACGACGCTCGGCATCGTCTTTATCCTGCTTGTCGCCTTCTGGGCGCTGTTCCTTGTGACGCTACCTTATCTTTATATGGTGGTCGAAAGCTTCCACCCGAAACTGCCCCCCGCCCAGCGCGGTGGACCAACCGACGTGCTCACCATCGCCCAGTACAAGTCGTTCTTCGTCAACCCAGTCGACGGCAAGGCCAACGACACGCACATGTATGCCTTCGTCTTTTCGATCCTCGCCTCGGTGGCGGTGACGGCGCTCAACTTCGCCATCTGCTATCCACTTGCTTATTACATGGCGCAGGCTGGCACGGCGCAGAAGGTGCGCCTTCTCATGCTGGCCCTCATCGTGCCCTATTGGGTCAACGAAATCCTGCGCGCCTTTGCGCTTCGCCTGCTGCTGGCATCGAAAGGCATCATCAACCAGATGCTGATGGGCATTGGTCTCACCGAAGCGCCGATCGATTTCCTCGGCAACAACACCGGGCTCTATGTCGGCCTGTCCTATGCCTATCTGTTGGTCATGGTCTTCCCGCTCTACAATGCCATTGAAAGCCTCGACAAGAACCAGATCGAGGCGGCGCGCGATTTGGGCGCTCCATGGTGGAAAATCCACCGCGACGTGGTGATGCCCTATGCCAAGCCCGGCATCGCCAGCGGCTGCACCATGGTCTTCATGCTGTCCGCGGGATCGCTCGCCGCACCCCAGTTCTTGGGCGGCCCCTCGACACTTTGGTTCACCTCGATTGTCTATGACTTCTTCTTCCAGTCCTTCAACTGGCCGCGAGGTGCGGCTTACGCCTTCATCTTGCTCGCCGCCTGTATCGCCTTCGTGATGCTGATGCTGCGCGCCTTCAAGGTCTCGCTCGGGGAGACCATAAGATGAAGAGTTCCCTCGTCATGCGCGCCATGATCGGCTTCTATATCTTCCTGTTCTTCCTTTATCTCTTCGGGCCGCTGCTGGTGATGAGCGTCACCGCCTTCAACACCTCAAGCTATCCGCAGGCCATCCCCTTCGAGGGCTTCACGCTCTCCTGGTTCCCGAAATTGTGGAACGACCGGGCGATGATGG
>JANLTS010000519.1:0-1883 GCA_031363045.1 Hyphomicrobiales bacterium | reverse complement strand
CCGCAGGGTTTCCTCGCTGACATGGTGCTCGATGCCTTCGCTATCGATGCGGGCGGTGTCTTCCGAGATGCCGAGCGCCAGCAGGAAGCCCTCGACGATCTTGTGCTTGCGGCGGCCATCGCCGGCCATTTTCCAACCGTCGCCGGTGAGGAAGATCGAGCGGTAGGGTTCCTGGGTAACGAGGCCGCCATCCTGCAGGCGCTTCAAGGTTTTCACCACCGTGGCATTGGCCACACCCAGCCGCAGGGCGACTTCAGAGCCGCGCGCTTCGCCCTTCTCGTCGATCAGGTCGGCGATCAGTTCCACATAATCCTCAGCCAGTTCCGAACTGTGGTCGGCCCTGATCCGCCGGAACGCTGCCGAGCGGATTTTGGCGGTCCCAGGTTTTTTCGCACGCTGCGGCAAATTGCTCTCCATCTTGCAAGTGCGAAGTTACCCTATTGCAATAGGTTTAGCCAATGCTAAACTTGAGGGATGACACATGAAGCTGCAACTGCCGATGATCTGAGGGGATGGCGCCGCCAACGGGGCGAACCATCGCTTGTGGATGTCTTCCGCTCGATCCACGTGACACGCTCAGGCTCCACCTGGCGGCGGGCGCTGGCCTTTATTGGCCCGGGCTATCTGGTGTCAGTCGGCTACATGGACCCTGGCAACTGGGCGACGTCAATTGCCGGTGGCGCGCAGTTTGGTTACGCGCTGCTGGCCGTGGCGCTGATGTCCAACATCATGGCGATTATCCTGCAGAGCTTGTGCGCCCGGCTGGCCATCGGTTCCGGCCGCGATCTGGCGCAGGCCTGCCGAGACGCCTTCCCGAAGCCCGTCGCCTTCATCCTGTGGCTGTTCGCCGAAGTGGCGATCATCGCCACCGATATTGCCGAGGTGGTGGGCACCGCCATCGGCCTCAACCTGCTGTTCGGCATTCCGCTGGAATTGGGCGTCATCATCACCGCACTCGATGTGTTCATCATCCTGTGGCTGCAGCGGCTGGGCTTCCGCTGGATCGAAGCCTTCATCATCGGACTCCTGGGCGTCATCTTCGTCTGCTTCTTCTTCCAAATCGCGCTGGCAGACCCTGACTGGCGCGGCGTGATCCTGGGGTTCGCGCCGACTGTCGAGATCGTCAAGAATCCGGCCATGCTCTATCTGGCGCTGGGCATCATCGGGGCCACCGTGATGCCGCATAATCTCTATCTCCACTCCGGCATCGTGCAGACGCGCGATTATGGCGAGAGCCTGCCGGAAAAGCGCGAGGCGCTGAAATTCGCCACCTGGGATTCAACCGTGGCGCTGATGTTCGCGCTGCTGGTCAATGCCTCGATCCTCATCCTCGCCGCCGCCACCTTCCACAAGTCCGGTCAGACCACGGTGACCGATATCGGCGAAGCACATTCAATGCTGGCGCCGCTGGTGGGTTCGCTCATGGCGCCGAAGCTGTTTGCCATTGCGTTGCTGTGCTGCGGCCTCAATTCAACGGTGACCGCCACCATGGCGGGGCAAATCGTCATGGAGGGTTTCCTCAACATCAAGCTGCCCGCCTGGATGCGCCGCCTCATCACCCGGATGATCGCCATCGTGCCGGCGGCGGGCGTTACCATCTGGTATGGCGCTGAAGGTACCGGCCTGCTGCTGATCCTCAGTCAGGTGGTGCTGGCCTTCCAACTGCCCTTCGCCATCGTGCCGCTCGTCATGTTCACCCGCGACAAGGAAAAGATGGGCAAGCTGGTGGCGCCCATGTGGTTGACGGTTGTGGCCGGGGTGATCGCGGCGATCATCATCGCGCTGAACGTGAAGCTGCTGTGGGATCTCGCGGCGGGGTAGGGCTACAGTTGCCGCTCGCTTGGAAACGGCCTAACCTTCGCAATAGAGGTTGAGAACAGATG
>JANLTS010000512.1:0-5472 GCA_031363045.1 Hyphomicrobiales bacterium | reverse complement strand
GGCCAACGCCGCCAGAGGCAGCAACCAGATGACACCCCACACGCCAACCGTCTTTCCCAGCGCGGCCAGGCTCGGGAGTGTCCCGGTGTGCTCTTCCTTGATGCCACTGCCTCGAATAAAACCGAACAGGGCGGCCGCGATGATGATGATCGGGAACGGCACGGCAAACACAAAGAGCGCCAGAAAAGCCAGCGCGGCGATCACCCAGTCAGCGTTGGACTTCAGCGCGCGTTTGGCGACGCGCAACAGCGCCTCGATGACGATGGCCAGTACGGCAGCCTTGATGCCGTAGAAAATCGCATCGATGAGCGGCAACTTGCCGAAGCTGGCATAGAGCATGGTGAGCGCCAGTACGATGAAGGCGCCCGGCAACACAAACAGCACGCCCGCCGCCAGCCCGCCCCTGACACCATGCAGCTTCCAGCCGGCATAGGTCGCAAGCTGCATGGCTTCGGGTCCCGGCAGCAGCATGCAGAAGTTCAGAGCCGAGAGATATTCCTTCTCGGTCAGCCATTGCCGATCCTCGACAATCTCGCGGTGCATCAACGCGATCTGGCCTGCGGGGCCTCCAAACGAGAGGCAGCCGATCCGCGCCCAAACCTTCAGAGCCTCGCTGAAGGTCACGCTCATGGCTTCACCTTGTTGCTGGGCCAATTGTGGGTTTCCTCGGTCGCGTCGCGACACCAGCGATAGAATGCATCATAGAGCAGCATGCCGGCATCGAGCTGCTGCAGATCATCGGAATACATGCGCGACAGGCCGAGGGAGGCGGCGAGCAGGCCCGGTGCTTCCGGCGCCAGATCGAGCCGTGCGGTATCCGCCGCCCGGACGATCGTCGCCAGCCGCAGCAGCGCATCAGAGGCAAGTCCCCATTCGGCAATCATCACATCGAAAGTGCAGAGTTCACCACGATGACTCCAATCCGTATTTTCGATGTCGAAGGCAGTTGCATTGAAGCGGTTGGCAACACCTTCAACCTCCGAGGTTGGAACGAAGAGGAAGACGGCATCGGGATCGATGAAGCGGCGGATCAGCCATGGGCAGGCAATGCGGTCGATCTTGGGGCGGGCGCGGGTCACCCAGTGGGTGCGGCCTTTAGCATCGCGCGGCGGCAGCTTGGCAATGGGGATCAGCGGCAGGCCGGCGGATTTCCAGGCTTCGAAGCCGCCCTCGAGCGATACCGCATCGGCACCGGAGTGGCGCAACCATGCGGCGGTGCCGTGGCTGAGCTTGGCGCCGTGATGGCACACCACGACAACGGACTTCCCGGCAAGCCCCGGCACCCAGGAGGCGACGTCAGTATGGGAGCGGCGGATTGAGGAGGGCACAAGCCAGGGGTCGGCATCGAAATCCTCCGGGGTGCGGACATCAATGATGAGGGGACAGGCCGGGGTTGCCACCAGCTTCATGAGTTTGTCTGGAGAAATGACATTGGGAGCGGACATTGAGGCGCCTTTCGAGTGTTGATGAGAGCCGCGATGCTTGGGCTGGCGCCTGAAGGGGAGAACCGCGAGATCCCCTGGCGCTTCTCATAGCGGCTCTGCTTGCGCTGTCAAGCCAGTGGAGGTTTTGCGTGCTGCATGTCACTTTGATTCATGGCGCGAAACCGGTTGCCTATTTTGCGCCAGCCTTAATCAGGATGTCGTGCAACAATCCGTTATTTGGCGCAAAACGCTTGGCATAGTCCAGCGGCGTCCATCCTTCGGAACTCTTGGAATTGACGTCCGCGCCGCGATTGATGAGGAACTGCACCATATCTTGCGGGCTGCCCGCGCGATACTTGTATATTGCGAAATGCAGCGGCGTTTCACCATACATATTGTCTTTGGCGTTCATGTCGGCGCCGAAGGCGATCAAGATGTCGGCGACTTCCGTGCGGCCTTGCCTCGCGGCATAATCCAGCGCGCGGATTCCTGCTGGCCCGTCCAGAAGATTGGGACTGGCTCCGTGTTCCAACAAAACCTTGAGAGTCGCTAGATCACCGACCATGCCGGACACAAACGACAGGAGCGGTGTGCGGCCAGTATTGTCGGGCGCATCGACCTTGGCGCCGCGTTCCAGCAGCGCGGACGCGGTCCTTGCCTGTCCCGCCAGGACCGCCGCGTGAAGGGGGTGAGCGCCGCCAAAGCCGGGGAGCTCGACATCCGCCCCCGCGTCAATGAGTTCGATAACGATTTCCGCGGAACCAAGTCTCGCAGCCAGATGCAGCGGACCGTCGTAGGGCGAACGCTTGTTGGGATCGGCGCCGGAATTCAGCAGCAGCTCGACGCGGTCGAGATCCCCGGCCCTGATGGCGTCATCCAGATCGGTGGCGAGTGCCGGTCCGAGCGGAAGAAACGCCAAGACCACCGCAATCCGGAAACAGGCGAAACGTGACAGATGCACCGCCATCGGGTTCTCCTTCACTCTTTCGGCAAAGCCCAACAGCCTGTCATACAACGAACCCGAACCTTCCACCAGTTGCCGCGTTTCAGATGCGGGTGGTTCTGCTTGCCGCCAAAGGATGATAGACGTTTCTCCATGTTAGGATCGACCCACAGCCTGCAAGACCTTTACAACCTCTCGATCACGCGCTTATTTCTCAGCGGACCGCAGGCGATCCTACGCCTGGTGCTGATGCAGTCGGAGCGTGACCGGCAGGCCGGCCTCAATACAGCGGGCTATATCAGCGGCTATCGGGGCTCGCCGGTCGGCACGGTGGACAATCAGTTCGTGGCGGCGCGCTCGGTCTTGGAACCGCGCAATATCAAGTTCCAGGCAGGCCTCAACGAAGATCTTGCCGCCACCGCCTTGTGGGGCACGCAACAGGCGGAGATGCGCGGTGAAGGCAAGTTCGATGGTGTCTTCGGCATCTGGTATGGCAAGGGGCCGGGTGTTGACCGTTCGGGTGATGTGTTCCGCCATGCCAACATGGCCGGCACCTCGCCCCATGGCGGCGTCATCGCCATCGCCGGTGATGACCATTCGGGCGAATCATCGACAGTCGTTCACGCCAGCGATGTGGCGCTCACAGATGCGATGATGCCGATCCTGTCGCCCGCGGGTGTGCAGGAGATCATCGACTTCGGGCTCTTGGGCTTCGCGTTGTCGCGCTATGCCAGCGTCTGGGTTGGCATGAAATGCGTGCATGATACGGTCGAGTCCTCGGCCGTTGTCGAGGCCGGGCTTGATCGCGTGCAACCGATGAGCCCCAAGGATCATGTGTTGCCGCCGGACGGCTTGCACATCAGGCCGAGCGACGACCGGGTGCCGCAGGAAGTGCGGCTGCATGAACAAAAAATACCGGCGGTGAAAGCCTTCACCCGGGCCAACGCCATCAACCGCATCATCATGCAAGGTGGAAGATCGCCGAGACTCGGCATCGTGGCGGCGGGCAAGGCCTATCTCGATGTCCGCCAGGCGCTAGACGATCTCGGTATCGACGAAGCGCAAGCCGCAAAGCTGGGCATCAGGGTGTTGAAGCTCGGCATGGTCTGGCCGCTGGAGCCGTCGATCATCGCGGAGTTCGCAAAGGGCCTCACCACCATCATCGTGGTGGAAGAGAAGCGCTCGCTGATCGAAGCGCAGATCAAGGATATTCTGTATGCTGAGGAAAAGCGCCCGGTGGTTGTCGGCAAGAGCGATGAGCGTGGCCGAGCGTTGTTTGCGTCGCATGGCGTGCTGGAACCCAACCAGATCGCCGCGGCGGTGGCCGAGCGCATCAAGGATCGCGCAGTTTCAGCCTGTGCCACAGCGCTGCAATCGGCATCGACGGCCTCCAACCAGGCTGACCTCGTGGCGCGGGTTCCTTATTTTTGCGCAGGCTGCCCGCATAATTCCTCGACCGTGCTGCCAGATGGCGCGCGCGGCTATGCCGGCATCGGCTGTCATTGGCTGGCGCAATTCGTGCCCGGCCGCAAGACCGAGGGCGCCACGCATATGGGGGGCGAAGGCGCCAACTGGGTGGGCGAGGCGCCGTTCTCGAAACGTGAGCACGTGTTCCAGAATATCGGCGATGGCACCTATAATCACTCAGGTCTGATGGCCATCCGTCACGCGGTGGGCTCAGGCACCACCATCACCTACAAGATCCTGTTCAACGACGCCGTGGCGATGACCGGTGGCCAGCGCAATGACGGCGGACTGACTGTCGAGCAAATCGCAGCGCAAATGCGGGCGATCGGCGTCGAGCGGATTGCCATCGTTTCGGACGAACCTGACAAGTATCCCTCACGCGCGGCGTTTCCCGCTCATTCGTCCTTTCATCATCGCAGCGAGTTGCAGGCGGTGCAGACGGAGATGATGGAGGTCAAGGGTACCAGCGTCATCATCTATGACCAGACCTGTGCCGCCGAAAAACGGCGGCGGCGGAAGAGGGGTGAGTTCCCCGATCCGGCTCGGCGTGTGTTCATCAATGAATTGGTTTGTGAAGGCTGCGGCGATTGCGGTGTGCAATCAAATTGCGTGGCGATACAACCGGTCGAAACCGAATTTGGGCGAAAGCGCAAGATCGACCAGTCGTCTTGCAACAAGGACTTCTCGTGTCTCAAGGGTTTCTGTCCGAGCTTTGTGACGGTTGAAGGTGGTGAACTGGCGAAGGGCGCCGGTCCCGTTGCCATTGATCTCGACGAGGTGCCTTTTCCGGTGATGCCGGAACCACGATTGCCGGGGCTCGACAAGCCGTGGAGCATCCTGGTCACCGGCATCGGTGGCACCGGTGTTGTCACCATCGGTCATATTCTGGGACAGGCGGCCTTCATGGAGGGCAAGGGTGCGGCTCTGATCGACATGGTTGGCATCGCGCAGAAGAATGGCGCTGTGGTCACGCATCTGAAGATCGCCGCCACGCCTTCCGAGATTTCGGCTGTGCGAGTGGCGCGCGGTTCGGCGGATCTGATTCTCGGCTGCGATCTGATCACCAGTGCAGCCGAACGTCTCCTCGCCGCGGCCTCGCGCAATAAAACCGTGGCGGTGGTGAACAGCCACGAGATCATGCCGGCACACTTCACGCATGATGCCAATTTCGATGTGCAGAGTGGTGCGCTGACGCTGAAGGTCGCGGCGGCGGTGAAACCAGGCGGGCTGCATGCCATCGACGCCACCGGCATTGCCACGAAATTGCTGGGCGACACGATTGCCGCCAATCTCTTCACGCTCGGTTTCGCCTGGCAAAAGGGTTTGGTGCCGATTTCGAGAGAGGCGATCGAGGCGTCGATCAGGCTCAATGGCGTTGGCGTCAAAATGAATCTCTCCGCCTTCATGTGGGGCAGGCGCTCGGCGGTTGATGAGACAGCGGTGCGCGCGGTGATTGGCGCCAAGACGGAGATGCGACCGCAGACGCTGGACGAACTCATTGCGCGGCGCGTGGCATTTCTCATCAGTTATCAGAATGCCGGGTATGGCAAGGGCTACAGCGATTTTGTGGCGCGTGTTCGACTGGCGTCCGAACCCTTGGCGCTGGCGGTGGCTAAAAACCTGTTCAAGCTGATGGCC
>JANLTS010000434.1:0-8915 GCA_031363045.1 Hyphomicrobiales bacterium | reverse complement strand
GCCCTGCGCGGGCTGGAGACCGGGCTGACCGGTTTCAACGAAATCGAAATTCCAGGCGCCGGCGAAGGCGACGACAAGAACGCCATCCGCGCCGCCTTGGGCACGCCAACGCCGGATCGCATTCTGAAGATCGCCCAGGCTTTCCGGCTTGGCGCCAGCGTGGCCCAGGTGTTTGAATCCTGCAAATACGAGCCGTGGTTCCTCCGCCAGATTCAGGAGATTGTCGCCACCGAAGCGAAGATCAAGGAGCGCGGGCTGCCGAGGGATGCAACCAACCTCAAGAAGCTCAAGGCAATGGGCTTCTCCGATACCAGGCTTGGCGAACTTGTTGGCTTGAAGGAAGACAAGGTGCGGGCCCACCGCCACAAGCTGAATGTGCGGCCGGTCTACAAACGCATCGACACCTGTGCGGCGGAGTTCGCTTCGCCCACCGCCTACATGTATTCGACCTATGATGCCGAGAACGAGGCGCGTCCGTCAGACCGCCAGAAGATCATCATCCTCGGCGGCGGGCCGAACCGCATCGGCCAGGGCATCGAGTTCGACTATTGCTGCTGCCATGCCTGCTTCGCACTGCATGACGCCGGCTATGAATCGATCATGGTCAACTGCAACCCCGAGACCGTCTCGACCGACTACGATACGAGCGACCGCCTCTACTTCGAATCGCTGACCGCCGAGGACGTGCTGGAGATCATCCACACCGAGCAATCGAACGGCACACTGAAAGGCGTCATCGTGCAGTTCGGCGGCCAGACGCCGTTGAAACTGGCGCAAGCCCTCGAGGACGCCGGTGTTCCCATTCTTGGGACGACGCCCGATGCCATCGATCTGGCCGAGGACCGCGACCGCTTCTCGAAACTGTTGAAGAAACTGAAACTGCGCCAGCCGGAAAACGGCATTGCGTACTCGGGTACGGAAGCCAAGAAGATCGCCAAGCGCATTGGTTTCCCGGTGGTCATCCGCCCGTCCTATGTGCTGGGCGGACGCGCCATGGAAATCGTCAAGGACGATCAACAGCTGCAGCGCTACATCACCGAGGCCGTCGTGGTGTCGGGCGACTCACCCGTGCTCATCGACAGCTATCTGTCGAATGCCATCGAGGTCGATGTCGATGCCATTTGCGACGGCAAGGATGTCTTCATCGCCGGCGTCATGGAGCATATCGAGGAGGCAGGAATTCATTCCGGTGACTCGGCCTGTTCGCTGCCGCCCTACTCGCTGAAAGCCCCGGTCATCGCCGAGATAGAGCGCCAGACGAAGATCATGGCGCTGGCCTTGAATGTCGTCGGCCTGATGAACGTGCAATTCGCCATCAAGGATGGCGATGTCTACGTTCTTGAAGTGAACCCACGCGCCTCCCGCACCGTGCCATTCGTCGCCAAGGTCATCGGCATTCCCGTCGCCAAGATCGCCGCACGGGTGATGGCGGGCGAGAGCCTTGCCAGCTTCAAGCTGAAGTCAAAGAAACTTGCGCATGTGGCTGTCAAGGAAGCGGTTTTTCCCTTCAACCGTTTCCCCGGTGTGGACGTCTTGCTGGGGCCGGAAATGCGTTCGACCGGCGAGGTCATGGGCCTCGATATGACCTACGACATGGCATTCGCCAAGTCGCAGTTGGGTGCAGGTATGCGGATGCCGCAAGCCGGAACCGTGTTCATTTCCGTGAAGGATGCCGACAAGGCGAAAATCCTGCCCGCCATGAAAAAACTCATCGGCATGGGCTTCAAGCTGGTGGCGACCGGCGGCACCCAGCGCTATTTCGAAGACAAGGGCGTGCCGTCAACCAAGATCAACAAGGTCTTGGAAGGCCGCCCGCATGTCGTCGATGCCATCAAGAATGGCGAGATTCAACTGGTGCTCAACACCACCGAAACGCGCTCGTCGCAATCCGACTCAAAGCCCATCCGCCAGACGGCGCTGATGCAGAAGGTCCCCTACTACACCACCTTGCCCGGCATCCTCGCCGTCACCAAAGCCATCACCGCCCAGCGCGAAGGCAAACTCGACGTCAAGCCGCTGCAGGATTATTTCTGACGGGGTATCGGAATTTCTTGCGCATAAGCATAACGAAAAATCCATCCCGGAATACTCATCCGAGATGGATCAAATTGTCGTAATTTGGCGAGAGCCCTACGCCGTCGCTGGAGTTACGTAAAGAAGCCGTTGAATACTTGCTCGGCCACTTTCAAACCGGCCGGAACACCGCCAAGTTCCTTTTCGATAGCATTACTCAATTTGTCCGGCGCGGCCGGGTCATCTGGGATATCGCATTTCAGTTCGTCTGGCTTTACGACTCCCAATCCGTCGAAACGCCAGTGAACGCCAATATAGACGCGCGACAAGGCATTCTCGACAATCGCTTCGCACAACGAAAACCTTCGCTTGTGATAAACGCGCTCATCGCCGTTGGGATCACGGTTGTGACCATTGAACTCGTCGGAGACAAATTCGAAGTTTTCGTTCATCACATTTCGCAAAGTTTTACCGGTCTTCTGCGCGTAGAACTTACCCGTCAATTGAAACGCAACGGCGCCGAACGTGGCATGTCCGGAGGGATAGGCCGGAAAATCTGGAGTCTTCGTAAAGTCGCGGGATGTGTTGGTACCCGGCCTCCCGAGGGGTGCCCAAATTGGATCGCAATCGGCCGTGATCGCCGCTCCAGGGTTAATGAGATTGATCGCATGTGTGCCGTTATTGGCGCCAAATCCTGCGTCATGTTCGCGGATACCGACAACCGGCCGCCACAGGTCATGAGCATATTTGGCGCTCCAAGCGACGATCGCCGCATCGGCCATCCCGGCATTGATAAGTGCAAACAGCCGTGCGTTCTCGGCGGGTGTGTTGACGCCGTTCTGATCGACGAAGGCCCGGACAATCTGATTGTAGAGCCTTGGCGGGACGCCAAGCCCGCGAGCCCCATCAAAACCCCAGAATATACCGGCCATGGTTTCGTCGGGAACCCGCGTCGTTCCAATGCTGTCGCCTTTGCCCTTTACCTCGCGCAATGCCGCCTTGTATCGATTTGTTGTGATGCCCGGAGGAGCAGCCAGATAACCGTTATGGATTAGGGCACCTTGTGCCGGGGGCGCGATGCAGAAGGGCGTCACCATGCCCCATCTGGTGCTGAGACGTCCCTGACCTGGTGAAAAGGGATCGGGCCGGTGCTTCCCGGTGGCAGTATCGAATGTCATGTCGTCCATCAGATTGGAATTGTCTGACTGACGGATTCTGATCATTTCTTCGCCGACAACCTGACCGATGGCAAAGCCGTATTTGAAATAGGCGCCTGCTCCAGTGCTCGCCTGCATCACCATTGAGTCGATGAATCCATTCTGTTGGTTCCATTGCGACTTCAGCACCGTCGAGGCCGCAGCGGCAACCGCACCGGCGGTTAACAGATTGGTGTTGCCGTCGGCAGGATTTGGTATTGTGATACCGGGCGGCAGCGGCGGAACCATTGTACCGGCTAGCGGACCATAACGTGTCAGGCCCGCTCCCGGATTGGCAAGTGCAAAGGCTTCAAACATCGCAATGTGAGCCATCGCCAAGGACCGCGATGTTCTGGTCGGGCCGCCTTGCTGGGGCATCAGCGGGCCTGGCGCGAAACTGTCGCCCGCAAAATTCACCGTGAAGTCACGCCGCTGCACTTCAAGAGACACGTCGTTCCAGAAGAGGATTGGATCCATCATAACCTCCCATTAATTTCCCTTATGACCTATTATCGCAAGGTCAGAAAATATCTTACATTACGTAAGTTCATGTTGAAAGCTCTATTTACGTATGGTAAATTCTAATTCAGATGCTCGGATACAAACGCTCCGGCAACGCCAGATGCAATTGCTGGCGAAGGTTGCGGCAATGGTTGAATTACACGCAAATGATCGGGAATACCGGAGAGCTGCTTCGGTGTTTTTACAAGGCTTCGTCCAGAATATAGTGTCGATCCTAGATCGGAACCGGTTGATTGCTGCCGATTTTTCCGGTGTGTCGGAGGCAGACATCAGCCTTGTTTTCGAATTCTGTTTCGCTGCGATGGTCCACCTCGAAGATCATGGCGGCCTGACAGTCGACGGGCAGACTTACTTTGTTCACCTGGCATTCTCGCCTGAACTGGCCAACCCGGCCCGCCTGTTTACCAGCCAGGACCGAACGGTTCTGCATGGCGGGCTAAACGATGAAATCATCACCGCCGCTCTGAAAGCCGTTCTTCCGGCAAGTACCGGCACTTTGAACACTTAAGTCACGAGTTCAACTTGAACCTGACAGCAGCCACCCGGCCGACCGTTTCAAACGCCAATCATCACCACCGCATTTTCGAAAGGCTTACACCATGGCCCCACCCGATTGGACCACAACCGCAATAATGGTTTTCACGCTTCTCCTGTTCAATGTTTCGATCCTGAAACTGTTTCAGACGTCTCTGAAACAGGTCAACATTCGCGGCGCAATGCTGGAGAAAAACGCAGTATCGGCGTCGCACGCCAAAATAGCCGATGACGGTAAACCGGCCGACAGCGATCAAACGAGCTTCAGCAGAATCGCCGGCGGTACTGGCGCCATCGTCCTCGCGTGCTTTTTGTGGGCGCTCGGAAACGTGGTACTGTTTAAATCCTTTACAGCACTAAGCGAAGTGGCAACCCTGCTCGGCGGGGTGCAAACTTACTTCTTGGCAGGAGCTTCGCTTTTCGCTCCATATGCTTTTAATCAGTTGCGGAGCGCATTCCGCGGCGATGGTAATTAAGCATAAGTCTTGATTTGCCTGGCATCTTCTCAGTCACCAAAGCCATCACCGCCCAGCGCGAAGGCAAGCTCGACGTCAAACCGCTGCAGGATTACTTTTGATCCCACAGCGGAAGTTTCACGCGAGAGTCGCCGTGGTCGGGTCGATCATCGTCTTGACTTCGGTGATGCGGGTGGCCGGGAAGCCGGAGAGTGCGGCGTGGCGGCGGATGGCGGCTTCGTTCTCGGCCAGATAGACGCAATAGGTTTGGTCGGCGGTGACATAGGATTCGACCCATTGAATGTCCTTGCCGATCTCCGCCAAGGCGGCGTTGGACTTGGCCGCAGCGCCGCACAATTGCACGGCATCAAGTTGGCCGACGCCGGGAAGCGAACGTTCGATGACATATTTGCGCATTGTGGTTCTCCTGTTGGGGTGCTGTAGCCGATCAGATCGACCGCAGATTGTTCATGTTTTGGCGGGCAGCAGCCGAGCGTGGCAGGCAATCCGGATTGAGGTCGAGCGCGCCCATGTCGTAGCGCAGGCGGTCCGGAAGCTGGACGCTGTGGTTGCCGTTCAGGCTTGTCAGCAGCCCCCGGGCGAACGCAGCGGCAGCGGCCATCACACCGTGCAGCGTTGAGTTGAGGTTGACGGAATTGGTGGTTGTGGTGTTGAGCAACTTGGTCATTTTTGGTCTCCTTGGTTGATGTCCCGACAATGATCCGCAGGGCCAACTAAGGGAAACGAGTTGCTTTAATCCGGTGCATGAGTGATCCTCATAGGCATGGGCTTTCCCGTTGGACTGGACCTCGACCTGCTGCGCAGCTTCGTCGTCATCGCCGAAGAGAAAAGCTTCACGCGCGCCGCCGACCGGGTGGGCCGCACGCAGTCCGCCATCTCGCTCCAGATGCAGCGGCTCGAAGCGGTGCTGGGCCAGGTCCTGTTGCTGCGCGGCAAGGGCGGCAATGTGGAGCTGAGCCCAGACGGCCAATACCTGCTGGGCCGGGCGCGCGAAATCCTCGCCCTCAATGACGATATCCTGAAATCCGTGCGCAGCGCGCCCGTTCACGGCACGGTGCGGCTGGGCATCCCCGACGAGGTGGCAGAACGCTATCTCCCGCGCATTCTCGAACGCTTTGTCGAACAGGCTCCGGCCATCGAGGTTCAGGTTGTGAGCGGGGCCTCCTGCGCGCTGGCCGTGCAGTTCAAGACCGGCGACTATGATCTGGTCATTCTCGATCGCGGCCTGGAGCCAAGGCAGTGGCCCGCCACGGAAATTTGGCGCCAGCCCATGCGCTGGATTACCTCCGACGATCATCGCCAACATCTGCGCGATCCGCTGCCGCTGGTCGTATCGCCTGCCGATTGTCCCTTTCGGCCATCCTGGTTGTCCGAATGCCTGTCACGCGGCATCGCCACCCACACCCTCGAACAGGCGGGCAAGAAGTTCAGGATCGTCAATTCCGCCAGTTCCACGGCCGGGCAATTCGCGGCTGTCTCGGCCGGACTGGCCGTGGCAGCGTCCATGGCGGTCTGGTCGCTGCCTGCCGGACTTCGCGCTGTCCGTGATGACGAGGGATTGCCGGGACTGCCTGACGCCAGCTACTTGATGCTGAAAGCCCGCGAGCCGCGCCAGCCGATGACCGACATGTTGGCCGCCCAGATTTCAGAGGTTTTTGGCTCCTAGCCCCCTCCCCCTTGAAATTTGGGTGATTTTGGGCCATCTTCTGTCCTTGCCCGGCCATATGCGTATTTCCGCATGGCCGGGCGCCGTTTTTCCGCACCACGGACAAGCGTTTGTCTCCAGCCTGCCGGGCTGGAGCGTTGTAAAGAACTGGACATTACTGGACGAGACCGATGGAAAAAGTGCCAATGACTGCCGAAGGCCATGCCGCCATGATGGATGAGGTGAAGCACCTCAAATCCGTGGAGCGGCCGCGCATCATCAAGGCGATCGAGGAAGCCCGCAGCCACGGCGACCTTTCGGAAAATGCCGAGTATCATGCCGCCAAGGAGCAGCAGGGCTGGACCGAGGCCCGCGTTGCCGAGCTTGAGGACAAGCTGTCGCGCGCCGAGATCATCGACATCACCAAACTTTCCGGCGACACCGTGATGTTCGGCGCCAAGGTCACCCTGATCGATGAGGAAACCGACGGCACGACGTCGTATCAGATCGTCGGCGAATTCGAAGCCGATGTGAAGAAGGGCAAGATCTCGGTTGCCTCGCCCATGGCCCGCGCCATCATCGGCAAGAAACTGGGCGACTCTGTTGAGGTCAACACGCCCGGCGGCGGCAAATCCTACGAGATCGCCAAAGTCGTCTGGAACTGAGGCTTCAGGGAGCCGGCGCGGCGAGCGCCGCCTCCACCGCCTTGCGGATGGTCGGACCCATGGGCTTCGCCTGGGTCGAAAACCAGTCGATGAAGCGGCCATCTGCGCCAATCAGATATTTGTGGAAGTTCCACTTCGGCCGCCCGAGGAACCCCGCCTGCTCGCCCGCCCACACGTAGAAGGGGTCGGCCTCCGCCCCCTTGACCACGGTTTTGTCGGTCAGCGGAAAGGTGACGCCGTAATTGATCTTGCAGAACGTCGCGATCTCGGTTGCCGTCCCCGGTTCTTGGCCCCCAAAATCGTTGGACGGCACGCCGATCACCACCAGACCCTTACCCTTGTAGGACTGCCACAGCTCTTCCAGCCCCTCATACTGCGGCGTGTAACCGCATTCCGACGCGGTGTTGACCACCAGCACCGGGTGACCCTTGAACTGCGCCAGCGGCAAAGGTTTGCCGTCAATGCCGGTCAACGTGAAGTGATGGGCAGTGGTCTCGGCCATGGCGGGGGTCCCCAGATGCAGGATGACGATGAAAGCCCAGATCAGATAGCGCATGATCCTAGAACGCAAAAGTCGAAAGCCTGGATTGCTCCTGAGTGCCGGCCGCTTCCGCCTGCCTTAGTTCAAGTTCACCTCGGCGACCTTGTCCTTGTAGTCTTCCTTGGGGTCGTGGCCGAACAGCATCTTGAGGCCGGCGAAGATACTGTTCTCGTTTTGCCAGATTTCGGCCCGTTCAGCATCGAAGCGCAACAGCACCAGTTCGGGATCGTCCTTGCCTCCTTCATACCAGGCGGCGACAAAGGGGTTCCACAACTCATCGATAGTGTCGGGGTTATCATCGATCGTCAGCCGTCCGTGAATGGAAGCGAATAGTTCGTGTCCTTTGGATGCGAACGTGGCGACCGCCCGGCCGTCGCCACCCAGATTCTGCACGAGCGTATTGGCGCGCGCCGAAAAGAACCAGATGGGACCGTCCGAACCTTTCATCTGCGCGGTCATTGGCCTCGTGTGGCCTTCCTCAACGTCGATGAGGCCCAACATCATCGTCATGTCGGACTTCAACGCTGTCCAGAATTCCGCCTCAAGTTCGCGCGCTTTGGCCATGACCAGATCTCCTGCCTGTTGAATACTCGATCAACAACGGACTGGAGCGCTGGAGGTTCCCGGCATGCGATACTTAGACATTGAGTGTCACGGCTCCAGCCGGAACAGCGTCGAGGCGTTGGTGATGTAGACTTGGCCTTCGCGGCCCGCGCCAAAAGAGGTGAGGCCGTTGATGGTGAGGCCCAGAGGCGCGTCGCCCCTTGCCTCCTGGGCGGCCACGTCGGGCCTGAAGCTCCTGAGCTTGCCGCTGCAGAAATCGCCGTAGAGATAGCGGTTCTTGAGCTCCGACAATTGTGGATCGGCAATGATGAGGCCGCCGATGATCGCGCAGCCCTTGGCGTGTGAATAAGTGTGGATTGGAAACACCGCTGGGCCCGGCCCGGGCAGATCCGCATCATAGGTGAGGTCGCCCTCGAATTCCGGCCAGCCGAAATTGACGCCCTTTGCGTCGCCGATTTTCAGGATGTCCACTTCCTCCTGTTCCTGCTGCCCGACGTCGCCAATGGTGATGTGGCCACGATCAAGCGAGAAACGGTAGGGATTGCGCAGGCCATAGGAATAAATTTCATCGCGGCCCGCTTGCGCCACGAACGGATTGTCAGCCGGTATTTGATAAGCGTTGCCGCCTGACGCCAGCGGATTGATCCGCAACATCTTGCCCAGCAGCGAGTTGAGCTTGCGCGCCGGTTCGCCCGGCGTTGCCGTGTTTCCGCCATCGCCGATGGCGATGTAGAGAAATCCATCGGCGCCGAAATGTAA
>JANLTS010000417.1:0-3009 GCA_031363045.1 Hyphomicrobiales bacterium | reverse complement strand
CGCCATCGAAAGCCGCCGCGACGATGGGTTGGGCGACAACGGCCCTTCGCAATCCGATGTTGAGCGGGACCAGGCGATTATCGCCATGCTCGATAGTTATGTGCAGGCGCAGAAACCCTATCTCGACCCAGACCTGACGTTGGCCCGACTCGCCCGCAAACTTCTGCTTCCGGCAAAGCAGCTCTCCACGGCGATCAACCGGATCAAGGGCGAAAATGTTTCGCGCTACATCAACCGGCAACGCATCGATGAGGCCTGCCGCAGACTGACCGCCGGACAATCTGTGACTGTGGCAATGTTCGACAGCGGCTTTAACACCAAGTCCAATTTCAACCGCGAGTTCTTGCGTGTGAAGGGGGCAAGCCCGAGCAAATGGCTGCAGGAACACAAACAACCCTTGATTGGCGGTGACCGGGTCTCTAAATCTGTAATCTAACTAACTACAGAAAGCCGCCACCATGATCGAAGTCTATCACTGGCCGACGCCGAACGGCCACAAAGTGACGATTTTTCTTGAAGAGGCGGGGCTGGCTTATCGCATATACCCGGTCGATATCGGCAAGGGCGAACAGTTCAAGCCGGAGTTTCTGGCGATTGCGCCCAACAACCGCATTCCGGCGATCATCGACAACAATCCATCCGATGGCGGCAAGCCCGTTTCGCTGTTCGAGTCCGGTGCCATCCTGCTCTATCTCGCCGAGAAGACGGGGAAGTTCCTCGCCAAGGATCTGCGCGGCCGGGCCGAAACGCTGCAATGGCTGTTCTGGCAGATGGGGGGCTTGGGGCCCATGGCAGGGCAGAATGGCCACTTCAACGTCTACGCGCCTGAAAAAATCCCCTATGCAATGGACCGCTACACCAAGGAAACCAACCGCCTCTATGGTGTATTGAACAAGCGGCTGGCGGATCGCAACTATCTCGCCGGAGACTATTCGATCTCTGACATTGCCTGTTATCCGTGGATCGTGCCGTATGAGCGCCACGGCCAGAATCTCGACGACTTCCCGCATCTCAAGCGCTGGTTCGAGGCGATCAAGGCACGGCCGGCGGTGGCGCGCGTCTATGCGAGTGTCAATCCGAGCTACAACAGGCCCATGAGTGACGAAGAGCGCAAGGTGCTGTTCGGTCAGACAGCCGAGGCGGTGTCGCGCGCTACTTGATTCCGGAGTCGATTTTGGCGTTCGGCACCAACGGTCCGTTGGCGGATTTGAGCCAGCAATCCTTGCGTTTGCGGACGTAGGAGAAGGCCCGGCACTGGAACTCGCCCTCGCATGCCGATAGGCAACCAAGAAAATCAACGCCCTTGAGGCGCGCAATATCGTTGCCGCGAATATCGCTTTTGGCAACAATTTCCATTGCGGAAAGTCGGAGTTGGCCTGCGGCAGTGGCACGATAGGCAGATTGGGCCGAACTGTTCTTGATAAGCAATGTTGCTCTCTCCTTGAGAAAGCACCAGCTGTTTGAAGCCGTATACGTAAACGCCTGGCAAGATGGGTTGCTGTTGCAGGCCTGCCGGCAGTTGGCGAAGCTGACGCCCTTTAGAACGTTGAAATCGAAGCCATAGGCATCATATCCGCTGGCCGAGATGAACTCGCTTTCAGGTGGTGCGCCGGTGTCTTCGATTTTCCGGTTGACCACCTCGGTCCCGGTACTGCTGCTGCCCTCGAGGCTGGCCAATGCCGCCCTGGCGCTACCTGCATAAGTTCCCTCCGGATGCTGGGCCAGAAAGATCTTGTAGGCTCCGGCGGTCTTGCGCTGTTCGGCGTCCCGCCAACTTTTCTCCTCGGCCAGCATGCGGATCACATTGAGTGCTTCCTTCGCTTCCTGCGAAGCCGGATGCTGGCGGATGAACTGGTCATAGGCTTCGATCGTGTTGGCTTCCATTGCCTTGAAATAGTCGCGCCGGCCCAGGGTGGCGTCGTTCACTGCCAGATTGGGAGGAGTTGAAGCCTCGCTCTTAACCGACGCAGTCTCGGATGCCGCGCCAGCCAGCAAGACGTCACGCACCAGCGACTGTTCTTCCCAAGGAACTTGCCGTCCGCGTGTCGCCTCGCTGACGGCGATCCGGACATTCTTGAACACCTGTTCGATTGCGAGGCCCGGCTTGGCGAGTTGTTCTGCCAATGCCCTGCTGTAGGGACTGTTGTTTCCGTCGCCATCCTCGGAGGCCTGGCCTGGTGCGGTTGCATAAGCGATCAATGAGCCGTTGGGCGCATTGATCTGTGCCAGTCCGCGCGAAAACCCGCGCATGCTGGTTGGAAACGGGTTGTCCCGGCAGGCGTCCAGAATGACCAGGTTGGTGCCATTGTGCGCATCCTCGAGTGAACTCAAGACATGGCCGAGCGGGATGCCGTCTATCACCACGTCGCGAGCCTTCTGGATACGGGCATCGACGGGAATGATGTAGTTGGTGCCATCGAGTTGGATCCCGTGGCCGGCATAATAGAAAAGAGCGATGGTGGCACCGCCTGGTGCCGCGACCCGGTCGGAAAAATCGCGGATCGACCGGCGTAACGATTCTTGGGTTGAGTTGGTTACGAAAATCACATCGAAATCGAGTTTCTTCAAAGTCGACTGAATGAGTGCGGCATCGGACACCGGATTCTTCAAGCGTTGCAATGTGGCATAGTCGGAATTGCCGATCACCAGAGCCACGCGGCGTTCGGCCAATGCCGCTTGCCCGCTAAACAGCAAGACCCACACCGCAAGCACGGCAGACATCACGCGAGTCCAGCCCGGTTCCGGCATTGGCTTCAAACCTATCTCTGGCGTTTGCCGGAGATTACACGTGGCGCTACCGGAAGGTCAACAGAACCTGCTTTGCAGGATTGATTGCATGCTTGCGATGCATTGGACCCGCAACCGTGGTTCAGACGTTTGCGAGCACATCGGGCCGCTGGGCGAACAGGCCATGACCCGGGCATTCGCGCTCATAGAGCGCGAAGTCGGCCTGGTAGGCGGAGTAGACCGACTGCCTCAATTCCTTGTCGTAGAATTTTTCCGGTGCCG
>JANLTS010000384.1:0-14451 GCA_031363045.1 Hyphomicrobiales bacterium | reverse complement strand
TGGCCGTCAGCCGTTCCGCATCGGCGGTGAATTTCTTGCGTTCGATGGTTTCGATGGGCGTGGCGATGGTGCGGGTGCGATCGCTGGTGGCAACGCCGATGGTTTTCGAGCCGAGATCGAGTCCCATCAGCCGTTTGTCGGCGGATATGGTTTCAAGAGCGGACCTGAGTGTGACGTCGGAAGTGGCCATGGCGCTGCACTAGCCGATTTGGCATCTGGGGCAAATGGCGAACTTGCCTTCGAGGGCCGCCATGTGGAACATGGCCGCCAACAAGGAGCCTCTGCATGAAGATCACTTACCACGGCCATTCGGCGTTCCGCATCGAGACGGGCAAGGCTGTCATCCTCATCGACCCGTTCTTCACCAGCAACCCGGCAGCGACAGCGGGTTGGCAGGAGGCCTCGAAGGGCTGCACGCATCTGCTGCTGACCCATGGCCATGGCGACCACACCGGCGACTCGCTCGACATCCTCAAAGCCACCGGCGCCGTGCTGGTGGCGAATTTCGAGATTTGCACGTGGCTCAATTCCAAGGGCGTCGAGAACTACAGCCCCGGCAACCATGGCGGGCGCATCGGCTTTGACGATTTCGATGTAATCTTCACCAATGCCTGGCATTCCTCGTCCGACACCAGCAGCGGCACGCCAATTTATCTTGGCAACCCTTCCGGCTTCATCATCGAGCCCAAAAACGAGGCGGGCAAGACGCTCTACATCGCCGGCGATACCGGATTGTCGCTCGACATGAAGCTGATCCACGATCTCTATAGACCCGTGACCGGCATCCTGCCGATTGGTGATCGCTTCACCATGGGCGGCGACCAGGCGGCCTATGCCTGCCACAATTTCTTCGATTTCAAAACGATCATTCCCTGCCACTTCGCCTCGTTCAAGGGTTACGTTGCGGATGATGCGTCGAAGTTCCTCGCTGCCATGGGGCCGGACGCAGAGCGCGTCAAGGTGATGGCTTCGGGCCAGACGGTGGAGGTTTGAGATGGCGAAAGACATGAAACGGCCGGTTGGCAAGATCGTCGATCCATTGCCGCCCGGTTCGAAACCTGACTTGCGGCCCTTGCATGGGTTGTGGATGCTGATGGAGCCGGTGTCCGCCGCCAAACACGCGCGAGGCCTCTACGCATCATTCGACGGCAAGGACCCTCAAGGCCACGTGTGGACCTACATGGGCTACGGTCCGTGGGAGTCCTTCGAGCAGTTCGAGGCCTGGGTGAAAGAGCGCGAGGCGTCGCGCGATCCATGGTTCTCCACGTTCATACGGCGCGACGGCCACGTGCCGCTGGGCATGGGCGCCTTCATGCGCAGCGACGCGGCCCACGGAGTGATCGAGATCGGCCATATCTGGATGTCGCCCGCCTTGCAGCAAACGCGCGAAGCCACGGAAGTAATCTTCCTCATGATCCGCCATTGCTTTGACGATCTCGGCGTCAGGCGGCTCGAATGGAAATGCGACTCGCTCAACGCGCCCTCACGCAAGGCAGCCGAGCGCTTCGGCTTTACCTTTGAGGGAATTTTCCGCCAGCATTTCATCATCAAGGGAAGAAACCGCGATACCGCCTGGTTTGCCATGCTGGACAAGGACTGGCCACGCGTCAGGGCTGGCTTCGAGGCGTGGTTGAAACCGGAAAACTTCGACGCCGAAGGCCGCCAGAAGCACAAGTTGCAGGTGGCTTGAACGGGTGCTATTTCGCGCCCCCAAGACGTCTCGAAGGATTGGAATGCAATGTCGGTCGATCAAGCAACGGTGAAGCGCGTGGCGCGTCTGGCGCGTCTCAAGGTGAAGGACGAGGCCCTGCCGGTGCTGGCAGGCGAACTCAACGCGATTCTGGGCTGGATCGAGCAATTGAATGAAGTTGACGTTTCGCAGGTCGAGCCATTGACCTCGGTTGTCAGTATGAAAATGAAGATGCGCCACGACGAAGTGACCGACGGCCATTACGCCCAAAAAATCACCGCCAATGCCCCGGCCCAGGAAGACGCCTTCTTCATGGTGCCGAAGGTGGTCGAATGACCTCGCTCACCTCGCTCACCATTGCCGCCGCGCGTGATGCCTTGAAGGCCAGGCATTTTTCGGCGTTGGAATTGACCGATGCCTATCTCGCCGCCATGGAAAAGGCCCGTATCCTCAACGCCTATATCGTCGAGACGCCGGACAAGGCGCGCGCCATGGCAAAAGCCTCGGACGTGCGGCTGGCCAAGGGTGAGGCAGGTGCGCTCGAAGGCATTCCGCTCGGCATCAAGGACCTGTTTGCAACCGAAGGCATTCATACCCAGGCCTGCAGTCACGTGCTCGACGGCTTCAAGCCGAATTATGAATCAACCGTCTCCGCCAATCTGTGGCGCGATGGCGCTGTCATGCTGGGCAAGCTCAACATGGATGAGTTCGCCATGGGCTCGTCCAACGAAACAAGTTACTATGGCAATGTCATCAACCCGTGGAAGCGCACGAATTCCAACGCGGCGCTCGTCCCCGGCGGCTCGTCGGGCGGATCCGCCACCGCCGTCGCCCCCCATATCTGTGCGGCGGCAACCGCCACCGATACCGGTGGCTCGATCCGCCAGCCGGCAGCGTTTACCGGTACAGTCGGCATAAAGCCGACCTATGGCCGCTGCTCGCGTTGGGGCATCGTCGCTTTTGCTTCCTCGCTCGATCAGGCGGGTCCAATCGCGCGGGATGTGCGCGATGCGGCGATCATGCTGAAGTCGATGGCCAGCATCGACCCCAAGGATACGACATCGGTTGACTTGGCCGTGCCGGACTACGAGGCGGCAATCGGCAAGCCGATCAAGGGCCTGCGGGTCGGCATCCCGAAAGAATACCGCGTCGACGGCATGCCAGCGGAAATCGATGCGCTGTGGGCCAAAGGCGCGCAGTGGTTGAAGGAGCAGGGGGCCGAGATCGTCGAGATTTCGCTTCCCCACACCAAATATGCGCTGCCCGCCTATTACATCGTGGCACCGGCCGAGGCCTCCTCCAACCTGGCGCGCTATGACGGCGTTCGCTACGGATTGCGCGTGCCCGGCGATGACATCGTCGACATGTACGAGAAGTCGCGCGCCGCAGGCTTTGGCCGCGAAGTGCAGCGCCGCATCCTGATCGGCACCTATGTGCTGTCGGCTGGTTATTACGATGCCTATTACGTGCGCGCCCAGAAGGTCCGCACACTGATCAAGCGTGATTTCGACGTGGCATGGGGCAAAGTTGATGTCGTTTTGACGCCCGCCACACCGAGCCCGGCCTTTGCGCCCGGCGAGATTACCGATCCGGTGCAGATGTATCTGAACGACATTTTCACGGTGACGGTGAACATGGCGGGCCTGCCCGGCATCGCCGTTCCCGCCGGTCTATCCGCCGAGGGGCTGCCAATGGCGCTGCAGCTCATCGGCAGGCCATTTGACGAGGAAACCTTGTTCCAAACGGCGGCGGCGATCGAACAGGCGGCGGGGGGCTATACCGCCCAACCATGGTGGTAAGACAACAACGGTGTGAGACTGAATTTCTCCTTCACGGCCGGTCAAAGGTCTGATCAAGTCCCGCCATAATACGGCTTTACACATCTACGCTTGGAGGGATAGTCTGCAATCCCTGAGGGGCCATCAACCAACAGGAGAATGCTATGAAAATCTTTGGCATACTTGTTTCAGCCGTTGCGCTTCTGGCCACCACAGGGCTGGCGCAGGCGAACAGCCGGGTCTATGTCGCAACACTTTATGGCGGCAATGAAAGGCCAGCCCTTGGCGATCTCGATGCCTATGGCGTCGCGACGGTGACCATCAATTCCGCCACCAGCATCTGTTATTCGATCCTGATGCACAATACCGTGGCGAATACAGCCGCGCATATTCACGCCGGCCTGCCGCAGACGGCTGGACCCGTCTCTCTGGTATTACCCATCAACGCCGCCGTGCCACTGCGTATCGCCAATTGCATTGCGGCACCGGCGGCCTTGGTTACGGCTCTTCGCGCCAATTCGCAGACCTTCTACATCAACGTGCACAATGCCGTTTTTCCAGGTGGCGCGGCGCGCGGCCAGCTCGAATAAATTTGGCCCCAGGTGCCGGGACATTGTCCCGGCACCCTTTGGCTCATCGCGGCTGCGGCACCATGCGCAGATATGGCTTCAGCGTTTTCCAGCCAGCAGGGAACTTCTCCTTGGCGGCGTCATCCGAAACCGATGCGAGGATGATGACGTCCTCGCCCTGTTTCCAGTTGGCGGGCGTTGCCACGGACTTGGTGGCGGTGAGCTGCAGTGAGTCGATAACCCGCAGGATCTCATCGAAGTTGCGGCCGGTGCTCATCGGGTAGGAGACGATCAGCTTGATCTTCTTGTCCGGGCCGATGATGAGAACGTTGCGCACTGTCGCATTGTCGGCCGCCGTGCGGTTGGCCGCACTGCCCGAGGCATTGGGATGGATCATGCCGTAGAGCTTGGCGACATGCAGGTCCTCGTCGCCAATCATCGGATAGTTGACGGACGAGCCGGTCACCTCCTTGATGTCGTTCTTCCAGCGGTGATGGGTTTCGACTGTGTCGATCGAAATGCCGATGAGTTTCACGCCGCGGCGGTCGAACTCCGGCTTCATCTTGGCCATGGAGCCGAGTTCGGTGGTGCAAACGGGGGTAAAATCCTTGGGATGCGAGAAGAACACAACCCAGGACCCGTCGATATAGTCGTGGAACTTGATGTGGCCTTCGGTGGTTTCAGCCTCGAAATCAGGAGCAATGTCGCCAATCTGCAGTGTCATTACGGCCTCCATGGGTTGCGTTCAAGAAACATAGCGCCAAGTGCGTTCGGAATAAAGAACAAATCTTCCATTTTGTCTTGCATTCTGCTTTGCGGGAATCGCGGGACTTGGGCATCAATGAGCACTTCGAGGAGTGTTCCACCATGACCTACATCATTTCCATCCCCGTGCTGGCGATTGTCGTTGCAGCCTACCTGATCATGGGAATGGGAGGTGGTTTGATGCTGGATGGCGACGCCTTCTCGGCGCCCCTAGCCTCGGGCGCCGGTCTCACACTGCGGGCTGGAGATTTCTTTGTCCTTGCAGGCCTTGTTGCGCTGTTTTTCGAGATGCTGAAGGCGGCCCGCGCCGGCAGCGGCACGATTGCCGACCATATGCTGTCGACTGCGGTCTTCGTGGTGGCGCTGGTGTGCTTCCTGCTGCTCGACTATTGCGGCACAGCCACCTTCTTCCTGTTGACGGTGATGACGCTGATCGATGTGGTTGCCGGTTTTTCGATCTCGATCTTCTCGGTGCGCCGGGATTTTTCAGTCGGCCGCGACGGCTAAGCAATTCGGCGCGGCGCAGGTGGTAAACAGCGCGTAACGAATTAACAAGGCATTTACACCATGTAACTATGGTTGAAAGACTGTGAGCAAAATAGCTCGCAGCTGAATGGTATTGACCTCGAAAATATCCAGTGATGTCTTCTTAAACCTTTATAATGCAACGTTTATGTTCAAGTGCCTGACGCAATTGTGGCCGGGGGGAAGGTTCTACCCCAGGTCATGTTGGAGCGGGCAATAGCAACACATGCTTTCAATTCGTTAAGCCAACTTTGAGACTTCTGCTGTTGATTGGGGGTGTGATTCGTTGGGTAAAGATGTTCGTCAAATGCGCTGGGCGCAACTCGGACAAGTACCCAGGTGCTCACTAAAGTTTTTTTGGTCAACCCCTCGTAGCCGACAACCCGCTGGACAAGGAAATCCCCAATGGCCTCTCCCGTTTTTAACACCACTGCCTACAATGTCGATGAGAACGTACTTGCGACAGGCAGCACGACTGTCCAGGTTGATGTAACGGACGCCGATCTCGATACGCTTGTCTACACCATTACAGGCAGCGCGGCCGACAATGGCAAGTTTACGATCGACCCGGACACCGGCCTTCTGACGTTCGTCGTTTCACCGGACTTCGAGAACCCGGATGACGCCGGCGCGGACGGCACATACGACGTCGAGATTTCGGTGTTCGATGGCACCAACACGACAGTCCAGGTCATCACCATCACAGTCGATGATGTCACCCCGGCGGCCGTTGACGGCACCAGCGGCGATGACACCATCGACGGTTCAAACGGCGCAACGGTTGAAAACGACACGCTGAACGGTCTCGGCGGCAATGATGTGCTCGATGGCGGCCTTGGCGATGATATCCTTGATGGCGGCATTGGCGCCGATACCATGATCGGCGGCGACGGCAGCGACACCTACATGGTTGACGACATCGGCGATGTCGTCGATGAAACCGGCGAAACCGGCAGCGACACCGTCATTTCGTCCATCGACTATACGCTTGCCAGCCAACTCGAGAACCTGACACTTGTTGGCGGAGCCATCAACGGCACAGGCAACGCGGGCTTCAATGACATCACCGGCAATGCCGAGGACAACGAGCTCTCGGGCCTCGGTGGCCGTGACAACCTGGACGGCGGCGAGGGTGCCGATCACATGATCGGCGGCAATGGCAACGACACCTATGTCGTTGATGACGCCGGTGACGATGTCGATGAAGCCGGCACGACCGGCAACGACACCGTCTTCTCAGCGATCGACTACACGCTCGGAAGCGACATCGAGAACCTGACGCTCGTTGGTACCGCCATCAACGGCACCGGCAACGAGCTCGACAACGAACTCGCCGGCAACGACGAAGACAACGTCCTCTCTGGACTGGAAGGCGCTGACACGCTTGACGGTGGCGCGGGTGCCGACCACATGATCGGTGGCAACGGCAGCGACATCTACGTTGTCGACGACCTCGGCGACGTCACCGATGAAACCGGCACGACAGGAACCGACACCGTCGAAACCGCCATCGACTACACGCTGAACGCCGTTATCGAGAACCTGACGCTCACCGGCAGCAACTCCGGTACCGGCAACGCACTGGCCAACACCATCACCGGCAGCGATCAGGCCAACACCCTCAACGGCGGCGCGGGCATCGACACGCTGATCGGCGGCGACGGCGACGACACCTATGTCGTCGACAGCACCACCGATATCATCACCGAAGGCTCGGGCGGTTCCTCGGGCAGTGACTTGATCACCACTTCGGTGACGCTTGCCTCACTTGCCGCCAACGTCGAACGTCTGACCCTGCTGGGAACGGCAGCGCTCAACGCCACCGGCAACAGCCTCGACAACATCATCACCGGCAACTCTGCCGCCAACCTTATCAACGGCGGCGCAGGCGCCGACTCGATGATCGGCGGCAATGGTGCAGATACTTATACCGTCGATGATAGCGGAGATACCATCACCGAAGGCACTGGTGTGACTTCGGGCGTCGATATCGTCAACTCAACAGCGAACTACACGCTGTCCGACAATGTCGAAAAGCTTAACCTCCTCGGCGGCTCAGCCATCAACGGCACCGGCAACGCCTCTGGCAACACTATCACCGGCAACGGTGCCGTCAACACACTATCAGGCATGGACGGCAACGACACGCTTGACGGCGGCATCGGCGCTGACATTCTGGTGGGCGGCAATGGCAGCGACACTTACATTGTCGACGATGCAAGCGATACGGTGACCGAAGGCACGGACGTTGGCCTCGACACCGTCAAATCGAGTGTCACCTACACATTGTCCAACAATGTCGAGTATCTTACGCTGACCGGCAGCTCGGTCATCAACGGAACGGGCAATGACGGCAACAATACCCTGACGGGCAATGGCGCCAGCAACACGTTGAGAGGGCAGGCTGGCCGTGACAACCTTACCGGTGGATTGGGTGCCGATACTTTGATTGGCGGCCTCGGCAACGACACCTACAACATCGATGCCACCGACACGATCACCGAAGTCTCCGGTGCCGGTTCGGGTATCGATCTCGTCAGGGCCGGTTTCACCTACTCGATCGCCGCTGTGTCCAATCTCGAGAACATCGAACTGACCGGCGTCGGCAATTTCAACGCCACAGGCAACAGCGGCAGTAACGTCCTGACCGGCAACATCGGCACCAACGTACTGACCGGTGGTGACGGCAACGACACCTACACCATCAACAAGACCGCTGACTCGGTCGTCGAACTCAGTGGCGAAGGCACCGACACCGTCATCGCAACCGGCGCCGCCGGAGTCACCTTCACGATGGCCAACTTCGTCGAGAACATGAACCTGGGCGGTCTCGCGGCTTCGAATGCCACGGGCAACGATCTCGACAACGCCATCAACGGCAACGCCGTCGCCAACAACATCAATGGTGGCATTGGCAACGATACGATCTTCGGCGACGCAGGCAACGATACCTTGACGGGCGGTGAAGGCAACGACTCGCTCGATGGCGGTTTCGGCGACGATGCAATGACTGGCGGAAACGGCAACGACACTTACTACATCAACGTTGCCGGCGATTCGATCACCGAAGGCTCCGGCGGTACATCCGGAACCGACACGATCGTTTCGACGCTTGCCAACTACACGCTGATCGCCAACGTTGAGAACCTGACGATGGGTGGTGCCAACGCAATCAACGGCACCGGCAACAGCGTTGCCAACATCATTACCGGCAACGCGGGCATCAACACCCTTCTGGGTGCCGGTGGCGCTGACACCATCAATGGCGGCGCTGGCGCCGACAATATCAACGGCGGTGCTGGCACCGACGCGATGAACGGCGGCGGCGGCAAGGACAAGTTCTTGTTCTCTACTGCTGACGACGCCAACGGCGACAGCATCAGCAACTTCGCATCGGGCGAGACCATCAACCTGTCGGCAATTGACTGGGATACCGTCACCGGCGGCGACCAGGCCTTCACCGTAGATGCAAACGACATCTTCGTTGCTGGTGAAATGGATCTTGTCGTGTCAGGATCGACAGTCACTGTCAATCTCTATACGGACAATCTGGCTGGCGTGGACTCCTCGTTCACCGTCACGCTCGCATCGGGTGTGGCTACAACCGAGATGATCTTCATCCTGTAATAACCGAACGTCCCCTGCAAGAACCCCGGTGGAGAGATCCACCGGGGTTTTCATTTTGAAAATGCCGTTCAGGCCTTGATGCGAAAGCCCTTGGGGTCATAGAATCCCTGGAACTGCACCTTTGCCTTGTAACGCTTCCACGCAAGTTCGACTTCCCAATTACCGCTGTCGAGCCACTCCCTGGCGACACCAGAGTCGTTCTTCACATAGCCGAGACCGAGCGACAGATTGACCCGGTGACCCCATGCACCCGACGTGGTGGAACCGACGAGGACATCGTTCCGGTAGATCGGCTCCTCGTGGTAGATCATCGGTGCACGGATTGAATTGTCCTCGAGCGCCAGGCAGACGAAACGCTTGGTTTGGACAGCGGCCTGCTTCTGCTTGAGCAAGGCGTCGCGGCCGAGGAAGCCACCTGACTTGTCCCACGCCACTGCAAAGCCCAAACCAGCCTCAACCGGCGTGTCCTCATCAGCAATGTCATGGCCCCAATGGCGATAGGCCTTCTCGGTGCGGCAATTGTTCATGGTGTGCATGCCGGCTGGCGTCAGGCCATGGTTCTGGCCCGCCGCCCACAGGGTCTCGAAGACGTGGGCGGTAAATTCGGTGGGAATGTAGAGTTCCCAGCCCAGTTCGCCGACATAGGTGATGCGGCTGGCGCGCACCCGGGCATAGCCAATCTCGATCTCTTGCGAGGTGCCAAACGGAAATGCTGTATTGGAAAGATCGGCACCGGAGACTTGCTCCAGCAATGCCCGAGATTTCGGGCCCATGATGGCGATCATCGGTAGCCCCGAGGTAATGTCGGTGGCAATGCAATGCGCGTCCGCTGGCGTGTGACGTTTCAGCCATGCCATGTCGCGGGTTTGGGGAGCTGCTCCCGTCACCACGAGGAAACGGTCATCGCCAAGCCGGGTGACCGTCAAGTCAGCCTCGATGCCGCCACGCTCATTCAACCATTGCGTATAGACGACGCGGCCGGGTTCGACATCGACATTGGCGGCGCTCACCTGATTAAGAACCTTACACGCATCGCGGCCCTCGACGGAATACTTGGCAAAACTCGACTGGTCGAAGAAAACGCAATTGGTCATCAGCTGTTGGGCTTCATAAGTAGCGCAAGGAAACCAGTTCTGGCGGCCATAGGAATATTCATACTCTGGTTTCACACCATCGCGCGCATACCAGTTGGGACGTTCCCAGCCGTTCACTTCACCGAAGACCGCGCCCAGGTCCTTGACATAGTTGAACAGCGGCGAGCGCCTGATGCCGCGTGCCGTCTCGGCCTGGCGGTAAGGCCAGTGCATCGCATAGAGAAGCCCAAGGCTTTCGGACGCCCGGTCGCGCACGTAGGATTTCACCGACTGGAAGGGGTGGATGCGGCGGATGTCAATGCCACTCACGTCCATCGGCGGATGGCCGTTCTTGATCCACTTGGAAAGCACCAGGCCCGCACCGCCCGACGATTGGATGCCAATGGAATTGAAGCCTGTCGCGACATAAACGTTCTTCACCTCGGGCGCCTCGCCGAGATAGTAGCGAACATCCGGCGTGAAGCTTTCAGGGCCGTTGAAGAACAGCTGGATGCCGGCGGTTTCAAGCAACGGCACGCGGTTGATGGCGTGGGCAAGGATGGGTTCGAAATGGTCCATGTCCTCGGGCAACGTCACGAAGGCATGTTCCTCGTCGATGCCGCCACCGCCCCATGGCTTGGCCTTGGGCTCGAAGGCGCCGACCATCAGCTTGCCGGCATCTTCCTTATAGTAGGTACACTCATCCGGCACGCGGACCACCGGCATGTTGCGCGGTAAATCCGCAATCGGTTCCGAGACGATATAGAAGTGCTCGCAGGCATGGAGCGGAATGTTGACGCCGATCGACCGCCCAAGATCGCGTGACCACATGCCGCCCGCCACGACGATTCGGTCGGCGAGGATCGTGCCATCTGGTGTCTCGACACCATAGGCGGCACCGTCCTTCACCAGCACGCGCGTCACCTTGGTGTTCTCGAATACTTTTGCACCGCGTGAACGCGCCCCGGCGGCGAGCGCCTGGGTTACGTCAATCGGGTTGACCTGGCCATCCTTCGGCAGGAACACGCCACCGGTGACATTCTCGATGTTGTAATGCGGCAGGCGCGCCTTGATTTCATCCGTCGAGATCACTTGCACATCAAGCCCGAAGCTCTTGGCCATCGAGGCACCGCGCATCAGTTCCTCAAGGCGGCCAACGTTCAGCGCGACCGAGATCGATCCATTCTGCTTGAACCCGGTGGCTTGGCCAGTCTCCTTTTCCAGGCCCTCAAAGAGCGTGGTGGTGTATTTCGCCAGTTCGGTGAGGTTGCGGGTTGCGCGCAACTGCCCGACGAGGCCCGCCGCATGCCAGGTGGTGCCAGATGTCAGTTGCTTACGCTCCAGCACCACGACATTGGTGATGCCGTCACGTGTCAGATGATAGGCAATCGAACAGCCGACAATGCCGCCGCCGATGACAACGACGTCGGCGCGAGGGGGCAGGGACTTGGACATGGCGACAGACTCCGCGGGTGAGGTGGTGAATTGATCTAACAGGTCAGCCCCCTAGACTGGAAGCGCCAGTCTGTCTCACGCAACCGGGCCAGCGCTTCACCACGCCTGTCGAAGGTGATAAAGTCCACTGCCGCAGACAGTCAATGGAGAGCGCCATGACCGCTTATAATGTCGTGCATTTCAAAGTGAAGTCTGGAATGGAGAAAGCCTTTGAGGATGCTCATCGGGTTGAACCGGGGTTTTCGGGCTTCAAGGGCGGGGCATTGGTGAAGACCGGTGACCGGACCTATTGCTTCGTTGGCGCCTGGGAGAATTTCGACCGGATCGTCGCGGCGCGGCCAATGATGCTGCCTATGCTCGACAGCTTCCGCCACATGCTGGAAGACCTTGGTGGCGGCCTCGGCGTCACCAATGCGGTATCGGGTTCCGCCGTCGTCGAATTCCCTGCCAGTCAGGCCTGATACGCCGGCAATAAGCTTTGCACCCGCATTTCCGCGCCGAAAAACCGCGGCAACCGCAGGTTTGTCCTGGCGGTTAACACTTTGTTCGCACTGCAAGTCGAGAATTCGAATCCGTTCGCATCGTTCGTATTTCTTTTGGCCCTTGTCCACCATCAACCGCCAGAATTCCCCATCACCTTGTCACCCGTATTGCGCATGGAGCGTCCCCGATGACGACTTTCAACTTCAGTGCCTTGTCCAACAACCAGGTCATTAACTTCGATCCGCTGAAAGACGTGCTGTTTTTCGATGCCGGAAACCGTCCGGCGGAATTACTGATCAACGCAACGTTCAGCGGCGTACAATTCGCGGTGGGCGGCAAATCGATTACCCTCTCCGGGATAACCCTTGACGATCTTGGCGTGAGTTCGACGACATCGAAAACCAATGTCAAATTCTCGGTGCCAGGTGATTTGCTGGTCGGCGAGAAGACGACCAGCGGCGGCGGCGAACTTGCCAACAACATCAAAGGCGGCAGTGGCGATGACGCATTGTTCGGGCTCGATGGCAATGACACACTCAATGGCGGCGGCGGTGGCGATCTGATGATCGGCGGCAATGGCAGCGATACCTATGTTGTAGATAACGCCGCCGACATAGTCACAGAGAATACCGGTTTGACGGATGTCGATCTGGTCTTGGCTTCTGTCAGTTACACACTGTCGACGCTTGTCGAAAATCTCACGCTTACAGGCTCCGCCAATCTGGCTGGCAATGGCAACACGCTTGCCAACATCATCACCGGAAACTCGGGTGACAATTTCATCGACGGCAAGACCGGTGCGGACCGCATGGCTGGTGGCGATGGCAACGACACGTATTTTGTCGATAACCTTCTCGACAGCGTCGTTGAAACCAACAGCGCGCTCAATCAAATCGATACTGTCAATACGACGGTCAACTACATCTTGAGGCCGACAGTCGAAAATCTCAGCATGATCGGCTTATCGTCGATCAGCGGTGTCGGCAATGGCCGCGTCAACGTCATGACCGGCAACGCCGGCTCCAACACCTTGAACGGACTTGGCGGGGCCGACAAGATGACCGGCGGTGATGGCAAGGATGTGTACTTTGTCGATAGCGTGGGCGACAAAGTCAACGAAACAAATGCCGATCCCTTGCAGATAGACACCGTTGTGGCGGTGATCAACCGGTCTCTCGAAAACAATGTCGAGAACTTGCGCTTGCTGGGGGCGGGCAACATCAACGCCACCGGCAACGGGCTTGATAACGTGCTGTTTGCCAATACAGGCGCCAACGTGATTTCCGGCGGTTCTGGATTCGACACCGTGTCCTATGCCGACGTTCTCTTGCTGACGCTCTCCCTTGCGGCAGGAAACCCGGCCACATCTACGACAACTGTCAGTGCCACCAGCGGAGTTACAGTCAATCTCGGCCTTTCCGGCAAACAAGATACGATCGGCTCGGATTTCGATACTCTGGTGAGCATCGAGAATGTTACCGGCAGTAAATTCAACGACATGTTGACTGGCAGTGGCGGCAACAACATTCTTGACGGCGGTGGCGGCTCGGACGTACTTATTGGAGGCAAGGGCGACGATCGCTTCGTTGTAGATGGCGCCGATGAGGTGGTTGAAACCAACGGCAGTCTGAATGGCATCGACACGGTGTTCGCCAGTGTTTCTTTCCATCTGAGCGAGAATGTTGAGATCCTGACGCTGACGGGTGCGGCGCTCCACGCCACGGGCAATGATCTTGCCAACACCCTCACGGGAACAACCAGCGCCAACATCCTTGACGGCCGGGCCGACGCCGACAAGATGATCGGTGCCGGAGGAGCTGACATCTATGTTGTTGATAATCTTGGCGACGATATTCTGGAGGCCCTTGACACGAGCATCGACCAGGTCAACGCCTTCATCAACTACACGCTCAATACCACCATCGAAAATCTCCGGCTTATGGGCCATAGCTCGTTGAACGGAAATGGCAATGCGATCAACAACACCATCTTTGTCAATGATGACAACAATGTCGTTGATGGTGGCACAGGAGTCGATCCAGACAAAGAGTCCGATACTCTGTCTTATCTCTACGGCGCAACTTCTGGAGTGACCGTCGATCTTTCCAAAACCGGTTTGCAAGCAACGGGTGGCTCCGGCACCGATAAAATTTCCAACTTCGAAAACCTGACGGGCAGTTCCTTCAATGACATGTTGTCGGGTTCGTCGGCGAGCAACATACTGTCCGGTGGAGAAGGAATCGATACTGTCAATTATGCTGACGCCGCAGGTGCCTTGATCATCGATCTCGGCAGCGGCACGGTGACTGGAAGCGATAGTGACACCCTCTTTGCATTCGAGAATGCTATCGGCGGCAGCTTCAAGGACACATTGATCGGCAATCTTGGCGATAACCTGTTGGATGGCGGCGGCGGCATCGACACGGTTTCTTACATCAATGTCAAATTCGAAGAAGGCGGCGTGAAAGTCAGCCTGGCGATTGCCG
>JANLTS010000350.1:0-2154 GCA_031363045.1 Hyphomicrobiales bacterium | reverse complement strand
CGGCAACGATCGAGACAGCGGGTGGCGGGCAAGTTGTTCTGCTGGCCGATGGCACATTCACATATACGCCGCTCGCCACATACGTCGGTGTCGACAGCTTCACCTATACGGTGACTGACGGCCAAGGTAGCTCATCGACGGCAACCGTGTCGCTCAATGTGTTCAACACCAATCCGGTGGCGCAGACAGACTGGTTCACGGCGCCGTTCGGCAAGGGAACAACCGGCAATGTCTTGAGCAATGACAGCGATGCCGATGGCGATCCCCTGCATGCGGTTGCGGCAACGCTCGCCACGGCGAAGGGTGCCAGCATCGTGCTCAAGGCCGACGGCAGTTTCACCTATGTGCCAGGCGAAGCCTTCTACGGCAGCGACAGCTTCCAATACACGGTCAAGGACGGTTTCGGCGGCACGGCGACTGCGACTGTACTGATCAATACGTCCGCTCCTACAGGTTCGATCTATGGCACCAGCGAATACGATAATATTTCCGGAACTGAGCTTGCGGACAATATATTCGTATTCGCCGAAGACGACATCGTCCATGGCTTGGGCGGGAACGACCTTATCGCCGGCGGAGATCAGGATGACTCGCTGTGGGGCGACGACGGCGCCGACAAGCTCTATGGCCAGAACGACGGCGATCTTCTGAAGGGCGGCAATGGCGCAGACGTCCTGAGCGGTGGCCTCGACAGTGACGATCTCTATGGCGATGCCGGCAACGACAAGCTCTGCGGCGGTTCCGGGACAGATAAGTATTATGGCGGTGGCGGCAACGACCGGTTCATTTTTGATGCGGCGAACGGCACCAGCGCCGACAAGGTCATGGACTTCAAGCTGGGCGACAAGCTGACCGTGCTGGCTGCTGACTATGGTTTGGCGCTCGGCGCATTGGCGGATGCCAGCTATTTCACCAAGGCGGGTGCCGCCACTGTGGACCATGGCCGGTTCATCTATACAGGTGCCAACCGCAGCCTCTCTTGGGATGCCGATGGCGATGCCGCGACCGCCAACGTGATGATCGCCGTCTTCGACAAGTCGGTGACGCTGAGCATCGCGGATTTCCTGGTCATCTGAGGTTTCGGGCCAGCCCCTGACGGCATAGAGCCCATGATCGGGTACATGCAGCTTCGCCCTTGCAATGGGCCAAGGGTGCCGCTAATCCCCCTCGCCAATCACATCTATGGGGTAGAGATCCATGCGCGTTTATTATGACCGGGATGCCGACGTCAATCTGATCAAGGCCAAGAAGGTCGTCATCGTCGGCTACGGCAGCCAGGGCCGGGCGCATGCGTTGAACCTCAAGGACTCGGGCGCCACCAATATCGCCGTGGCCTTGAAAGCCGGTTCCGCCACCGCCCAGAAGGTCGAGGCCGACGGCCTCAAGGTGATGACGGTGGCGGACGCCGCCAAGTGGGCCGACTTCATGATGATGGCGACGCCCGACGAGCTCCAGGCCGACATTTACGCGCAAGACATTGCCCCCAACATCCGCGATGGCGCGGCGATTGCCTTTGCCCACGGCCTCAACGTGCATTACGCGCTAATCGCGCCGAAGAAGACCATCGACGTGGTGATGATCGCGCCGAAAGGCCCCGGCCACACGGTGCGCGGCGAATACCAGAAGGGCGGCGGCGTTCCCTGCCTCATCGCGATCCATCACGATGCTTCCGGTAACGCCCATGATCTGGCGCTCTCCTATGCGAGTGGTGTGGGCGGCGGACGCTCCGGCATCATCGAGACCACTTTTAAGGAAGAGTGCGAGACCGACCTGTTCGGCGAGCAGGTTGTGCTCTGCGGCGGGTTGGTCGAGCTGATCCGGGCTGGCTACGAGACGCTGGTGGAAGCCGGCTACGCGCCCGAGATGGCGTATTTCGAGTGCCTGCACGAGGTGAAGCTGATTGTCGACCTGATCTATGAGGGCGGCATCGCCAACATGAACTACTCGATCTCCAACACCGCCGAGTGGGGCGAATACGTCACCGGTCCGCGCATCATCACGGCAGAAACCAAGGCCGAGATGAAGCGGGTGCTGAAGGACATCCAGACCGGCAAGTTCACCTCCGAGTGGATGCAGGAATACCGCGCGGGCAGCGCCCGCTTCAAGGCCATCCGCCGCAACAACGACAGCCATAACATCGAGGACGTCGGCGCC